>NZ_AP018757.1:0-224544 GCF_003925915.1 Phytobacter sp. MRY16-398
AAAAGAGATCCCCGGATCGCTCCAGCATGCGCTGTAACTGGCTTTAACGTCTGTCTGGATCGACTGTGGAATGTAAAATGTTGACTGTTATATGCATAATCTAATACTGTGATATGCAACGGTATTTACTGAGGTATGTATATCCGTTGACTGCGATACGTATTACTACATCCTTTTGTGGATAACCGTTGAGGATCAAGATGACGAGCGAAAATAACAGCTTACTTCTGAACCTTCAGGAGGTTGATAAGACAACCGGTGAAGTTGTTAAGCTGGATGTCAACAGCACCAGTACCGTGCAGCCAGTAGCGCTCATGAGACTCGGTCTCTTCGTCCCAACTCTGAAATCAACAGGGAAGAGCAAGGCGAACCGGAAAAACGTTACAGACGCGACTGAGGAGCTTGTACAGCTGTCCATTGCCAAAAGCGAAGGATACACTGACGTTAAGATCACCGGTTCGCGTCTTGATATGGACACGGATTTTAAAGTCTGGCTGGGGATAATTCGCTCCATGTCGGAGTATGGGGTAAAAAGTGACACCCTGGAACTGTCGTTCGTCGAATTCGTTAAGATGTGCGGATTTGACTCCCGTCGTTCAAACAAAAAAATGCGCGATCGCATCAGTAATTCCCTGTTTAAACTCGCCTCGGTTACGCTGAAGTTCCAGAGCGAGACCAAAGGATGGACCACCCATCTGGTGCAGTCAGCCTATTATGATATCAACGAGGATATCGTTGAGATCAAGGCTGAACCTAAGCTGTTTGAGCTTTACCACATGGACAGAAGGGTACTGCTGCGGCTGAAAGCCATTGACGCCCTGCAGCGCAAGGAATCAGCCCAGGCGCTTTATACCTACATCGAAAGTCTTCCCCAGAATCCTGCACCTATTTCCATGAAACGGATGCGTGACCGGCTGAATCTCACCTCAAATGTCTATACGCAGAACCACACGGTGCGTAAGGCGATGGAGCAGCTGCGGGATATTGGTTATCTGGATTACACTGAGTTTAAACGTGGCCGAGCCACCTATTTCAGCGTGCATTATCGCAACCCCAAACTCATCAGTGGTCCTGTGAAGGTTCCGCGCAAAGAGGAAGAAGAGAAGGCGCCAGAGCAAAATTATGACGAAGTCATTAAGGCGCTGAAGGCTGCTGGCATCGATCCCCTTAAACTGGCCGAAGCTCTCTCAGCGATGAAGCCAGAAAATTGACTGCGATATGCATAACATGACTGCCGGATGCCGCTAAGGACATTCCATTGACTGTGATATGCATCACGCATACCGCAGTCAATATGTGTTCTCCATCATGTCTGCCATGATCGAACAATATTGACTGTCATATGTGATTTCAGGCCGTGATACGCAGATATTGACTACGGTATGCGGGTTTAACGGCGATATTCCCAGGTCTGTGCACTGCTCCACACGTGTTAACATGCCACAGTCAATTTTTCAGTAAAGCTCTATACCCCTTACGAAAATCTCAATCGGATGCTGAGACGGTCATGTTACCTGACGGTATCCGTTCCCCTGTGTATTGCAGGTTTAGCCCGGCAGGATGAGACTGCAGCTGTCTGTATAACCCGGCGCCAGCTTCACACTGCTAAATGCGAACAGGAGACCGATGGCAGAAGGGAGTGAGCCACAGGGGTGAATGACTTTCGCAATTAACGGGATGATTCACTGAGCTTTCAGGAAACAATACACTGTGGGATGTACGGCCTGTGTCCTGTCTTGTCTGCGGTATGTCGATGCCTGCAGGCTTGCAGGTCACCGTGCAAGACCACGGCTGTTCAGTCATCCGAATGATGTCCTGGTGTGCTGGAGCAGGGAGGGGCACTGAATGCGCTCTGCTCCTGTATTTCGTATTAGCGGAATACAGGACGTCATGCCAGGGCCGTCAATCTCAGCCGGCCGGGGGCAGGGAGCGAAGGATCTCCGCGGCATCTCGCCCATCACCGGTAAAGGGAACGGCCAGGGTGGCAGCCATGTCCAGCGCAAATACCCGGGTATAGACTTCCATCGAGCGCGGATCCTTATGCCCGGCCAGTGCCTGGATGACCTTCCTGGGCTGCCGGTGATAAAGCATGTGCATAATATAGCTGTGACGGAAAGTATGCGGCGTCACGGGGATCGAAAAATGCACGCCGTCAGCTTCAGCCCGCTTCACCGCCTGTTTCAGCCAGTTGCGCATTGTCTCATCCGTGACCGGCCATAACGGCTCACGCCGGCGGGGGCGGGTGGTGACCATCCAGCTTTCCATCTGACGCACAAAACTGGCATCCGTCAGCGGTACCAGACGCACTTCATCTTTTGGCGGCCGGCCACGACGTGCCCGCACTTTTTCCGACAGCACCCGAACAAAAGGGCGCAGACCATCCAGGTCGAACGATTCCGGGGTGAGCGTCCGGGCTTCACCGATACGGATCCCGGTATTCCACATGGTGGCGAACAACATGTGGTGACGCTGGTCAGGCATATACCAGAGGAGGGCGCTCACTTCCGGCGCCAGGAGGTAAGCCGGCGTGGCACCTGTTGAGGTGGCCATCCGCCGGAGTGCCACCGCGGTCGCAAAATCAACGCCCGGGGCGATCGGCAGCAGGGAGACGCGTTCTGGTGAATTCTGCAAGGGAATGATGCTGTTCATGAGTTATTTTTCACGTAGCGCACGCACTGTTTATGGATACAGGTATTTTGCACCTGACGGGCCGATCCTGCCATGACAATAAATCGCAGCGCGCGGATCCTTTTGTTGTCTTATCCCGCATTATTGCGGGTAAAACCAAATACGTAAAGGATCCTTTTTCTGCTCAGATCCTCCATGAAGCCAGTAATGACGCGGGTTGATGGCTGTTTTACGGTTTTTGGGAGAATTGGGGTAATGCCAGGACAAACAGGATCGAACAAAAAAAGGAAGGGAGCAGGGAAGGGGAGGATGCGCTACGTGAATTCTGACCTGGTACACCCCTGTAACCCTGTCAGTTTTCACGCAGCGCAATGTGGTTGCCGACTACTGCCCAGTTGAGATGACGGCCGGCATCCTGATGCTGACTTAATATACGGATAATAATAATTTCAGTATCAGTCTGCAGAAAATAAAGCATATGTCATTCAACGGGTAGTGCCAATATGTATTCCCCCAGTTCAGGACGGGGAGTACCGATATTATGAGCACTCCAAAACAAAAAAAAAGCGGAGAGCTGATTAATATATCTGTCGGCCCTCTCCTCACCGAAAATGGTGGTAGCCGTAATACCAGATATCCTCAAGATCCTGACTGGCTTTAGGTGTGAGTTTAACGTTTTTCACCGGCAGGCTTTGTGCCTGCTTTAACTTTTTTCAGGAACGTGTCCTTTTCCCACACCACAGGCTCGCCGCTGCTCAGGCCTTCTGCCAGTAAATTCCGCAGGGTCTGGAGACGTGATTCTGCCTGTTTCTCGCGAAGGAGACGAAGTGACTCGCGGATCACCTCACTCTGCGTACGATAATCACCTGATTCAATGAGATATTCTATGAAGTCACGGAGTTCGTGTCCGAGATCCACTGTTATTGTTCTGGCGATATACAAGCCTCACGATTGTAAGTTTAAATCTTACAATCAGTTTGAATGATACTCAAAGGTGCGTCCAGTACTGAATATTTGGGATAAATGGAGGAATGTCAGGATGTAAGTAACAGAAAAGAGGACGGCTCCTGCTGTCATCCGTCCATCTTCAAAGTAAAGTTTCTTAGTGTGTGTGGGAATAATCCTTGTTTCTGGCAAAAAATGTTATAAACCAAAAGATAATATAATTAAGAACACTCAATATCTTCCTCATCATCGCGTTCATAGCGATTTCCAGTAATTATTCTTATATCTAGAGCTGAATGGAGCATCTTATGAATTTTCATCAGACTGGCACGTTTGATTTCATTTTTTGTTGTTGGTGTACTGTCTCTGAATGCCCATTTGTAAGGTGTCAGGCTACTAATCTTGAAACCTACAATTCCAACTGTATAAAGACAAAGCATTATTTCATTAATGACATCCTGTTCTCTTGATTCTCCTTCTAAAAATTTGTTTGCTGTAATAGCACATGGATCAGTAGTATTTTGAATGGATAATTCACTTAAGGAAGGTGCGAATAAGCAGGTCATTTCTTCCCAAGCTGACTCGCTGATTAAAATTTCGCGGATCTGGGCCGATTTTTTTCCCGCAAACACATCGAATCAGCCTATTTAGGCTATTTTTTCCACCATTTCTGGCGTTATTTCCGGTTTTTACTGAGATCTCTCCCACTGACGTATCATTTGGTCCACCCGAAACAGGTTGGCCAGGGTGAATAACATCGCCAGTTGGTTATCGTTTTTCAGCAGCCCCTTGTATCTGGCTTTCACGAAGCCGAACTGCCGCTTGATGATGCGAAACGGGTGCTCCACCTTGGCACGGATGCTGGCTTTCATGTATTCGATGTTGATGGCCGTTTTGTTCTTGCGCGGATGCTGCTTCAAGGTTTTTACCTTGCCGGGACGCTCGGCGATCAGCCAGTCCACATCCACCTCGGCCAGCTCCTCGCGCTGTGGCGCTCCTTGGTAGCCGGCATCGGCTGAGACAAATTGCTCCTCTCCATGAAGCAGATTACCCAGCTGATTGAGGTCATGCTCGTTGGCCGCGGTGGTGACTAGGCTGTGGGTCAGGCCACTCTTGGCATCGACACCAATGTGGGCCTTCATGCCAAAGTGCCACTGATTGCCTTTCTTGGTCTGATGCATCTCCGGATCGCGTTGCTGCTCTTTGTTCTTGGTAGAGCTGGGTGCCTCAATGATGGTGGCATCCACCAAAGTGCCTTGGGTCATCATGACGCCTGCTTCGGCCAGCCAGCGATTGATGGTCTTGAACAATTGACGGGCCAGTTGATGCTGCTCGAGCAGGTGGCGGAAATTCATGATGGTGGTGCGATCCGGCAGGGCGCTATCCAGGGATAATCGGGCAAACAGGCGCATGGAGGCGATTTCGTACAGGGCATCTTCCATGGCACCGTCGCTCAGGTTGTACCAATGCTGCATGCAGTGAATACGCAGCATGGTCTCCAGCGGATAGGGCCGTCGGCCATTGCCCGCCTTGGGATAAAACGGCTCGATGACAGCGGTCATATTCTGCCATGGCAGAATCTGCTCCATGCGGGAGAGGAAAATCTCTTTTCGGGTCTGACGGCGCTTAGTGCTGAATTCACTATCGGCGAAGGTGAGTTGATGGCTCATGATGTCCCTCTGGGATGCGCTCCGGATGAATATGATGATCTCATATCAGGAACTTGTTCGCACCTTCCTTAATGCAGACGACGCTATCAATGCCCTGAAAACCGGCAACCATGTCGATTTCTCGTTTATTCAGCAGGGCAATATCTCCTTACTCAAAAGCATTAACGTTACGCAATCCTGATTGACTGTCCGGAGCGAATACATCCAGTGCGTCTGAACATTCATTAAGGAATTACTGTGAATGAATGATCGGCCGCATATGCCAGGTGTTTTGATTTTTCAGCGAGAAATTGTATGGCTTCTTTAAAGATAAAATATGCTGCAATAATTATCAGCAGCCTCATAGCAGGAGGGCTGATATCGGTTACTGCCTGGCAGTATGTAAACTCATCACAAAAAACAGTACAAACAGAACAAAAGGCACCGGAGAAAAAGGTACTTTTCTGGTATGACCCGATGAAACCGGATACCAAATTTGATAAACCCGGAAAATCTCCCTTTATGGATATGGACCTGGTGCCAAAATATGCTGATGAAAGTGGCGATAAAAGCAATAGCGGGATCCGTATCGATCCAACCCAGGTTCAGAATCTGGGATTAAAAACGCAAAATGTCACGCGAGGAATGCTGAATTATTCTCAGACAATCCCGGCTAATGTCAGTTACAACGAGTATCAGTTTGTCATTGTGCAGGCGCGCTCTGACGGTTTCGTCGAAAAAGTGTATCCCCTGACTACTGGCGATCATGTGAAGAAAGGCACTCCGCTTATCGATATCACCATTCCTGAATGGGTTGAGGCACAAAGTGAGTTCCTGCTGCTATCCGGTACAGGCGGTACGCCAACCCAGATAAAAGGGGTTCTGGAGCGACTTCGTCTGGCTGGTATGCCGGAAGAGGATATTCAAAGACTGCGTTCAACCCGCACAATCCAGACCCGTTTTACCATTAAAGCACCTATTGATGGTGTCATTACTGCATTTGACCTGCGCACCGGCATGAATATTTCGAAAGATAAGGTGGTGGCTCAGATTCAGGGGATGGACCCGGTCTGGATCAGCGCTGCAGTGCCGGAATCTATCGCCTATCTGCTTAAAGATACGTCGCAGTTTGAAATTTCGGTACCGGCTTATCCGGATAAAACATTCCATGTCGAAAAATGGAACATTCTTCCCAGCGTGGATCAGACAACCCGTACGCTTCAGGTCCGTCTCCAGGTTTCTAATAAGGATGAGTTTCTCAAGCCGGGCATGAATGCCTATCTGAAACTCAATACCAAGAGCCAGGAGATGCTGCTGATACCAAGCCAGGCCGTTATCGATACCGGCAAAGAACAGCGCGTGATTACTGTTGATGATGAAGGCAAGTTTGTGCCGAAACAGATCCACGTTCTGCATGAATCACAACAACAGTCCGGCATCGGCTCCGGCCTGAATGAAGGCGATACCGTGGTGGTCAGTGGTCTGTTCCTCATTGACTCCGAAGCCAATATTACGGGCGCGCTGGAACGTATGCGCCATCCTGAAAAAACAGAAAGCAGTATGCCAGCAATGTCTGACCAGCCTGTAAATATGCATTCAGGGCACTGAGGAGACGACGATGATTGAATGGATTATCCGGCGCTCTGTCGCCAACCGTTTCCTGGTCATGATGGGGGCCCTGTTTCTCAGCATCTGGGGTACATGGACGATTATTAACACGCCGGTCGATGCCTTGCCTGACCTGTCAGATGTGCAGGTCATTATTAAAACCAGCTATCCCGGCCAGGCCCCGCAGATTGTAGAAAACCAGGTCACCTATCCACTTACCACCACCATGCTCTCCGTACCTGGCGCAAAAACTGTGCGTGGTTTTTCACAGTTCGGTGATTCGTATGTATATGTCATTTTTGAAGACGGCACCGATCTGTACTGGGCCCGTTCCCGCGTGCTGGAATATCTGAATCAGGTTCAGGGAAAACTGCCCGCCGGGGTGAGTTCTGAAATCGGTCCGGATGCCACGGGTGTGGGCTGGATTTTTGAATATGCCCTTGTCGATCGCAGCGGAAAACACGACCTTTCAGAACTGCGTTCTCTGCAGGACTGGTTCCTGAAATTTGAGCTGAAAACCATCCCGAACGTGGCTGAGGTCGCTTCGGTTGGCGGCGTGGTGAAACAGTACCAGATTCAGGTCAATCCGGTAAAACTGTCCCAGTACGGTATCAGCCTGCCCGAAGTAAAACAGGCCCTTGAATCGTCTAACCAGGAGGCCGGTGGCTCATCCGTTGAAATGGCCGAAGCGGAGTATATGGTCCGTGCCAGCGGTTATCTTCAGAGCATCGACGATTTTAATAACATCGTCCTGAAAACAGGCGAGAACGGCGTGCCGGTTTATCTGCGGGATGTTGCCCGCGTGCAGACCGGGCCCGAAATGCGGCGTGGTATTGCCGAGCTGAACGGCCAGGGAGAAGTTGCAGGCGGCGTGGTGATCCTGCGATCGGGTAAAAATGCGCGCGACGTTATCACGGCAGTGAGGGATAAACTTGAGACGCTGAAGGCCAGCCTGCCTGAAGGCGTTGAAATCGTGACCACCTACGATCGCAGCCAGTTAATCGACCGGGCGATTGATAACCTCAGTTCCAAACTTCTGGAAGAGTTTATCGTGGTGGCCATCGTCTGTGCCCTGTTCCTGTGGCACGTACGTTCTGCCCTGGTGGCGATTATCTCTCTGCCGCTTGGTCTGTGTATCGCCTTTATCGTCATGCACTTCCAGGGACTGAACGCCAATATCATGTCGCTGGGAGGGATAGCGATTGCCGTCGGTGCGATGGTGGATGCCGCCATTGTGATGATTGAGAATGCGCATAAGCGGCTTGAGGAGTGGGATCATCAGCATCCGGGTGAGCAGATTGACAACGCCACCCGCTGGAAGGTGATTACCGATGCCTCCGTTGAAGTGGGACCCGCACTGTTTATCAGCCTGCTGATCATCACCCTGTCCTTTATTCCTATCTTTACCCTGGAAGGTCAGGAAGGACGTCTGTTTGGCCCGCTGGCATTCACGAAAACGTACTCCATGGCGGGCGCGGCCGCGCTGGCCATCATCGTCATTCCGATTCTGATGGGATTCTGGATCCGGGGGAAAATTCCTGCAGAGACCAGTAACCCCCTGAACCGGGTACTGATCAAAGCGTATCATCCATTGCTGTTGCGGGTTCTCCACTGGCCAAAAACAACCCTGCTGGTTGCGGCCTTGTCCATTTTCACCGTTATCTGGCCACTGAGCCAGGTGGGCGGTGAGTTTCTGCCGAAGATTAACGAGGGCGACCTGTTGTATATGCCGTCGACCCTGCCGGGTGTCTCTCCGGCTGAAGCTGCAGCGCTCCTGCAGACGACGGACAAGTTAATCAAAAGCGTTCCTGAAGTGGCCTCTGTATTTGGCAAGACCGGTAAAGCAGAGACCGCCACGGATTCCGCACCGCTCGAAATGGTTGAAACCACGATCCAGCTCAAACCTGAGGATCAGTGGCGTCCAGGCATGACGATTGACAAGATTATTGAAGAACTCGACAGGACCGTCCGTTTACCGGGGCTGGCAAACCTCTGGGTGCCGCCAATCCGTAACCGTATTGATATGCTCTCAACCGGGATCAAAAGCCCGATAGGTATCAAGGTGTCCGGAACGGTTCTGTCCGATATCGATGCAACGGCGCAGAGTATCGAAGCGGTCGCCAAAACCGTACCCGGCGTAGTGTCTGCTCTCGCAGAGCGACTGGAAGGCGGGCGCTACATTGATGTGGATATCAACCGGGAAAAAGCCTCCCGCTACGGAATGACGGTGGGCGATGTGCAGCTGTTCATCTCATCAGCCATCGGCGGCGCGACGGTAGGGGAAACGGTTGAAGGCGTGGCCCGGTACCCGATTAATATCCGCTATCCGCAGGATTACCGGAACAGCCCGCAGGCCCTGAAACAGATGCCGATCCTGACCCCGATGAAGCAGCAGATCACGCTGGGCGATGTTGCGGATATTAAGGTCGTTTCCGGGCCGACTATGCTGAAAACGGAAAATGCCCGTCCAGCCAGCTGGATTTACATTGACGCGCGCGGCAGGGATATGGTGTCGGTGGTTAATGACATTAAAACGGCGATCAGTCAGAAAGTGAAACTGAGACCGGGTACCAGCGTGTCATTCTCCGGACAGTTTGAACTGCTTGAGCATGCCAACAAGAAACTGAAGCTGATGGTGCCGATGACGGTGATGATCATCTTCATCCTGTTGTATCTGGCATTCCGCCGGGTTGATGAAGCCCTGCTGATCCTGATGAGCCTGCCGTTCGCCCTGGTTGGCGGGATATGGTTCCTGTACTGGCAGGGCTTCCATATGTCTGTCGCAACCGGAACGGGGTTTATCGCTCTGGCCGGGGTGGCAGCAGAGTTTGGCGTGGTCATGCTGATGTATCTGCGTCATGCCATTGAAGTGCACCCGGAATTGTCCCGTAAAGAGACGTTCACACCGGAAGGTCTTGATGAAGCCCTCTATCATGGTGCCGTGCTGCGTGTCCGGCCGAAAGCCATGACCGTGGCGGTGATCATTGCGGGTCTGCTGCCAATACTCTGGGGAACCGGTGCAGGTTCAGAAGTCATGAGCCGTATCGCGGCACCCATGATTGGTGGGATGATCACGGCTCCGCTGCTGTCCCTGTTCATAATTCCTGCCGCCTACAAATTAATCTGGCTGCGCAGACATAAAAAAAGCGTGTCATAACCCTGTAAGGGCATCCTCTGTGGGTGCCCTTCTGTACTGATTCATCCTGACGTCAGGGGTTATATCGATAATATACAGAGGTGAGTATGAAAAAAGTGGTCCTGGTGGCCCTGGCTCTCGGCCTTTCACTGCCCGCAATGGCGAGTGAAAAAGTGATTGATATGTACAAATCTGAAAACTGTGGCTGTTGTTCCCTGTGGGGCAAGGCGATGGAAAAAGACGGGTTTGAAGTACGAACTCACGTCATGAATGATCAGGCGCTGTCAGCCCTGAAAGAAAAGCATGCTATTCCTGCAGGACTACGAAGTTGTCATACCGCGGTTGCCGGTAATTTGATCATTGAAGGCCATGTGCCTGCGACAACGATACATAAGGCAATGCAGTCTGGTTCGGGTATATACGGTCTCGCCACCCCCGGTATGCCAGCAGGAAGTCCTGGAATGGAGATGGGAGCCCGAAAAGAGGCTTACGATGTTATCGCATTCTCACCGGATGGAAGTAAAAAAGTCTTCCAGCGAATCGAATAGTCAGCGGAACGGCTGATAACGGGACGCCGGTAGCAGGCACTCCTGTGCCGGCGATATTCGTGGTAATCGCATCCATGACATACCCTGAAGACAGAAGATGCTTCGGTATGCATAAGGAGAGTTACTGTGAAAAATGACAATGCAGTGCAACACAACAACCAGACTGCT
Source organism: Phytobacter sp. MRY16-398 (assembly GCF_003925915.1). Taxonomy (NCBI): domain Bacteria; kingdom Pseudomonadati; phylum Pseudomonadota; class Gammaproteobacteria; order Enterobacterales; family Enterobacteriaceae; genus Phytobacter; species Phytobacter sp. MRY16-398. The sequence continues at coordinate 10,683 of NZ_AP018757.1, forward strand.
TCTGAGCAGACATTATCCCCGGACGAGGGCCACGTATTGCATAAGGTGAGAGATCCCGTGTGCGGGATGGCCATCCTGCCCGACAGGGCGCACAGCAGCATTCGATACCAGGACCATCAACTTTATTTCTGCTCCGCCAGCTGTGAGAGTAAATTTAAAGCCCATCCCGATCGTTATCTTACCGAAGATGCCAGTGAACATTCCCATCACCATCACCACGATCATCACGAAGTCAGCCCTGATCAGATAAAACAGCCTCACCACCAGGCGGAAAAAGAGAATTCTGAAGGTGTGTGGACATGTCCGATGCACCCGGAGATACGCCGCAGTGGTCCCGGAAGCTGTCCTGTCTGTGGAATGGCACTGGAGCCGCTCGTAGCTACGGCATCCACGGGGCCGAGTGATGAACTTCACGACATGACAAGACGCTTCTGGCTGGGGTTGTTGCTGGCGTTTCCGGTTCTGGTACTCGAAATGGGATCTCATCTGTTTCCCGACTTGAGGAATACAGTACCGCCACAGTACAACACATGGCTGCAGCTGCTTCTGGCCTCCCCTGTCGTGTTGTGGTGTGGCTGGCCATTCTTCGCCCGGGCCGTAATGTCGTTACGTAACCGCTCCCTGAATATGTTTACCCTTGTTGCAATGGGGACCGGCGTAGCCTGGGTTTACAGCGTCATTGCAACCGTCTTCCCCTCCTGGTTTCCTGCATCGTTCAGAAACATGGATGGCCTGGTGGCCGTTTATTTTGAAGCCGCAGCAGTTATTACGGTGCTTGTTCTGCTGGGACAGGTCCTTGAATTGCGGGCAAGGGAACAAACCTCAGGTGCCATTACTGCGCTTCTTAACCTTGCCCCCAAAACCGCCAGGCGGCTGGATCAAGACGGTCATGAAACGGATATTAATGCGGAAGATGTCCTGCCTGGCGATAAGCTCCGCATCAGACCTGGAGAGAGTATTCCGGTCGACGGTATCGTGGTCGAAGGCAAAACAACCGTTGATGAATCGATGGTGACCGGGGAATCTATGCCTGTTACCAAAACGGAGGGTGACCCTGTCATCGGGGGGACCATTAATCAGACAGGTAGTCTTATCATCCGTGCAGAGAAAGTCGGTGATGAAACGATGCTCTCACGAATTGTTCAGATGGTCGCTGATGCACAGCGTTCGCGGGCCCCCATCCAGAGAATGGCTGACAGCGTTTCAGGCTGGTTTGTTCCTCTGGTGATACTTATCGCGGTTGTTGCTTTCATGATCTGGTCTGTCTGGGGGCCCGAGCCCAGGATGGCGCACGGTCTCATTGCGGCTGTGTCGGTCCTGATTATTGCCTGTCCCTGCGCGCTGGGGCTGGCCACGCCGATGTCGATAATGGTGGGGGTGGGCAAAGGAGCCCAGGCCGGGGTGTTAATCAAGAATGCCGAAGCCCTTGAGCGTCTTGAAAAAGTGGACACGCTGGTTGTCGACAAAACAGGCACGCTCACGGAAGGTTCGCCGACGGTGACAGGGATTATCAGTCTCAATCCGGGTGGGGAAACATCTCTTTTGCGTGTAACGGCCGCAGTGGAAAAAGGCTCGCAGCATCCGCTGGGTATGGCAGTAGTTAAAGCAGCACAGGAAAAGGGGATCGCAATACCCGCAGTCACTCATTTCAATGCGCCGTCGGGTAAAGGTGTCTCAGGCGATGTCGAAGGTCAACGGGTTGTTATTGGTAATGAACTGGCTATGCAGGAAAACAGTATCGTTATTGATAATCAAAAGGCCGTTGCGGATACGTTGCGGATGGAAGGCGCTACCGTTATCTATGTGGCCACAGACGGGCACCTTGCAGGCCTGATAGCTATCTCGGATCCCGTGAAAGCAACCACGCCGGATGCGCTTAAAGCTTTGCGTCAGGCGGGGATCCGCATCGTTATGCTCACCGGGGATAACCAGCTTACCGCTGAAGCAGTCGCACGGAAACTGGGAATAGATGAGGTTGAAGCCGGGATTCTGCCGGATGGCAAAAAAGCAGTGATAACCCGACTGAGGGGTCTGAGGGCCAATGGAACGAAAACGTACGCTAAGGAAATAACCAATTGTTATAATTGATATTATTCATTCTTCTCTATGAACTGAAAGCCCGCACTAAGCAATGTTTTAGCCTCAAATGACTTTTTTACCTACCCAACTAACGTAACGATCGCACATCAGGTCGTTTTTCAACCGCATAGTGACACCTGCACTCACATGCGAGAAAACACATATGATTTTGACTTCTTGTTTTGGTGGAGAGACAATACCCATTCATAGCAGGAGTACATAATGCCAGAAATTGCATCCCTACAACTTTTCAAAATACTATCTGATGAAACCCGCCTGGGTATCGTGCTACTGCTCAGGGAGATGGGGGAGCTGTGCGTATGCGATCTCTGCACAGCGCTGGAACAATCACAACCCAAGACCTCCCGCCATCTGGCGATGCTTCGGGAAAGTGGCCTGTTGCTGGATCGCAAGCAGGGGAAATGGGTTCATTATCGCTTATCCCCGCATATTCCTTCCTGGGCTGCCCTGGTGATTGAGCAGGCCTGGTTAAGTCAACAGGACGACGTACAGGCCATCGCCCGTAAGCTGGCATCGGCCAACTGCTCTGGCAGCGGTAAGGCTGTTTGTATCTAAAAATTTTGCCTGTACATATATGTTTTTACGAATATGAGGTGTTAAAGATGAAAATGTTAACGGTGTTTGATCCGGCGATGTGCTGCAGTACCGGCGTTTGTGGTTCAGATGTCGATCAGGTTTTGGTCAATTTTTCTGCTGATGTGCAATGGCTGAAAGGGCGTGGGGTTCAGATCGAACGTTATAACCTGGCGCAGCAGCCTATGAGCTTCGTTGAGAACGAAAAAGCGAAAGCATTCCTTGAGGCTTCTGGAGCTGAAGGGCTTCCGCTGCTGTTGCTTGATGGTGAAACGGTGATGGCCGGGCGATACCCAAAACGCGCTGAACTGGCTCGCTGGTTTGGTATACCGCTGGAAAAGGTGGGTTTAGCTTCCACCAGTTGCTGTGGTGGTAAAACTTCCTGTTGTTGAGTATGTCAGGAGGACATATGAAATTCTTAGAGAATATCCCGTCTTACCTGTTTTTCACCGGTAAGGGAGGTGTAGGCAAAACTTCGATTTCCTGCGCAACGGCTATACGTCTGGCTGAACTGGGAAAGCGTGTTCTGCTTGTCAGTACCGACCCGGCTTCCAATGTCGGTCAGGTATTCGATCAGACTATCGGTAACACTATCCAGCCCGTGACTGCTGTGTCTGGTCTTTCGGCTCTGGAGATTGACCCGCAGGACGCCGCCCAGCAATACCGCGCCAGAATCGTTGACCCTATTAAAGGTCTTTTGCCTGATGACGTTGTTAACAGCATCAGTGAACAGCTTTCAGGAGCTTGTACGACAGAGATCGCTGCATTCGACGAGTTTACTGGCTTACTGACTGACGCTTCTCTGCTGACCCGCTTTGATCACATCATTTTTGATACTGCCCCAACTGGCCACACTATTCGCCTTCTTCAGCTTCCCGGAGCCTGGAGCAGCTTCATCGAAAGTAACCCGGATGGTGCTTCCTGTCTTGGTCCAATGGCTGGGCTGGAAAAACAACGCGAGCAATATGCTCATGCGGTTGAGGCATTATCCGATCCTGAACGAACTCGCCTTGTGCTGGTCGCGCGATTGCAAAAATCAACACTGCAGGAAGTCGCTCGTACTCATGACGAATTATCAGCTATTGGCCTTAAAAATCAGTATTTAGTCATTAACGGTGTCCTGCCTGCGAGCGAAGCAGAACGTGATGCACTGGCCGCTGCAATATGGCAACGGGAGCAAGAGGCGCTGGCAAATCTTCCTGCCGGGTTATCTGATTTGCCGACAGACAACTTATACCTGCAGCCGCTGAACATGGTTGGTGTATCCGCATTGAAAGGCCTGCTCAACGAACACGCTGAGATAACATCGCTTCCTGAACAAAGCCCACAGAACAAGCCAGAGAATATGTCGTTGTCTGTCCTGGTTGATGATATCGCCCGCAGTGAACACGGTTTGATTATGCTGATGGGCAAAGGTGGTGTGGGCAAAACCACAATGGCTGCGGCTATCGCCGTCAGTCTGGCGGATAAGGGTTTTGATGTGCATCTCACCACCTCAGATCCTGCTGCACATCTCAGTACAACGCTCAATGGCAGCCTCAAAAATCTGCAGGTCAGCCGAATCAACCCTCACGATGAAACTGAACGCTATCGTCAGCATGTTCTTGAGACGAAAGGCAGGGATCTGGATGAGGCTGGGAAACGGCTGCTCGAAGAGGATTTACGTTCTCCTTGCACAGAAGAGATTGCGGTGTTCCAGGCGTTTTCACGCGTAATTCGTGAAGCTGGCAAACGGTTTGTGGTCATGGATACGGCACCTACCGGGCATACGCTATTACTGCTTGATGCTACCGGGGCTTATCACCGTGAGATTGCCAGGAAGATGGGGGATAAAGGTCATTTTACCACTCCGATGATGCAGCTTCAGGACCAGGAACGTACCAAAGTTTTGCTGGTCACTCTGCCTGAAACCACACCTGTACTGGAAGCGGCAAACCTGCAGTCCGATCTTGAACGTGCGGGGATTCATCCCTGGGGCTGGATTATCAATAACAGCCTTTCGATTGCACAGACGCAATCGCCGCTGCTTTGCCAGCGCGCCCTACAAGAGCGTCCTCAAATCGAGGTTGTGAAAAACCAGCATGCAAGCCGCATAGCGTTAGTACCGGTAATGGCTGCAGAGCCCACTGGCATCGAGAAACTCAGAGAGCTGGTTGTTTAATTTTTTTTGTATATACAGGGCGGCAAAGCCGTCCTGTCTGGAGGATTTATGTTACTGGCAGGCGCTATTTTTGTCCTGACCATCGTTTTGGTTATCTGGCAACCGAAGGGATTAGGGATCGGCTGGAGTGCGACGCTGGGCGCGGTACTGGCGCTGATCTCTGGCGTAGTCCATTTTGGTGATATCCCTGTAGTGTGGAATATTGTCTGGAATGCGACGGCGACCTTTATTGCCGTGATTATTATCAGCCTTCTGCTCGATGAATCGGGCTTTTTCGAATGGGCGGCGCTGCACGTTTCACGTTGGGGTAACGGTCGCGGGCGTTTGCTGTTTACCTATATCGTTTTGCTCGGCGCAGCGGTGGCGGCACTGTTTGCCAACGATGGTGCGGCATTGATTCTGACGCCAATTGTTATCGCCATGCTGCTTGCATTAGGTTTCAGCAAAGGCACTACGCTGGCATTTGTCATGGCCGCCGGGTTTATTGCCGATACGGCCAGTCTGCCGCTTATCGTGTCCAACCTGGTTAACATCGTTTCTGCAGACTTCTTTGGGCTGGGTTTCACTGAGTATGCGTCGGTAATGGTGCCGGTGGATATCGCAGCCATTATCGCCACGCTGGTGATGCTGCATCTGTTCTTCCGCAAAGATATTCCGCCAACTTACGACCTGGCTCTCCTGAAAGCACCGGCAAAAGCGATTAAAGATCTGGCAACCTTCAGAACCGGCTGGATAGTGTTGATCCTTCTTCTGGTTGGCTTTTTCGTCCTTGAGCCGTTGGGTATCCCGGTCAGTGCGATTGCTGCTGTAGGGGCTGTCATTCTGTTTGCGGTGGCGAAGCGAGGCCATGCCATTAACACTGGCAAAGTGCTTCGCGGTGCGCCATGGCAGATCGTCATATTCTCTCTGGGAATGTATCTGGTGGTCTATGGTCTGCGTAATGCCGGACTAACAGAATACCTCTCCGGTGTGTTGAACGTGCTGGCAGATAAAGGACTTTGGGCCGCGACGTTTGGTACTGGCTTCCTGACGGCTTTCCTCTCTTCCATCATGAACAATATGCCTACCGTGCTGGTTGGTGCTCTCTCTATTGATGGCAGCACTGCAACAGGCGTTATCAAAGAGGCGATGATTTTTGCCAACGTGATTGGCTGCGATCTTGGACCGAAAATTACACCTATTGGTAGCCTGGCAACGTTGCTCTGGCTGCATGTCCTTTCACAGAAGAACATGACCATCACATGGGGATACTATTTCCGCACCGGGATCGTCATGACTCTGCCTGTGCTGTTTGTAACGCTGGCCGCGCTGGCGCTACGTCTCTCTTTCACTTTGTAATGAGATACTGATATGAGCAACATCACCATTTATCACAACCCAGCCTGCGGCACGTCGCGTAATACGCTGGAGATGATCCGCAACAGCGGTATCGAGCCGACCGTTATTCTTTACCTTGAGACTCCACCTTCACGCGATGAGCTGCTCAAACTCATTGCGGATATGGGCATTTCCGTCCGGGCTTTGCTGCGTAAGAACGTCGAGCCGTATGAGGAACTGGGTCTTGCAGAAGATAAATTTACTGACGACCAGCTCATCGACTTTATGCTACAGCATCCGATTCTGATCAACCGTCCGATCGTAGTGACGCCACTGGGAACTAAACTTTGCCGTCCTTCAGAGGTTGTTCTCGATATCCTTCCAGATGCCCAGAAAGCGGCTTTCACCAAGGAAGACGGTGAAAAAGTCGTTGATGATTCAGGTAAAAGACTGAAATAAAGACGAAGGGGGCATTTGCCCCCTTCATTATTACTTCGCCATTTCTTCCAGCAGGTCAATACCAACCGGCTCTTCGCTCTGTAGCGCTGTTAATGCAATACGCTTTGCATACTGCTCTTCCACATCAGAGATGAGAGGCAGCTCGCGGTTCGCCCTGATCTTCAGGAAAGGCGAAGACGGTTGAGCAGCTGCCAGGCTGTTATTAACGACCCATGCCCACGGCTCGATGCCAGCTCGGCGTAGATCCTGCTGCAGGTTAGCGGCTTCCAGTACAGGTGTCGTTTCGGCAAGCGTCACGATAATCACCTTCGTCTTCTCCGGGTCTGCTGCTTTTTCGCTATCACCTGTCTTCGATGTCAGAAAGCGAGAGAATTCGGCTTCATGCTGTCGCCAGAACACACTCATGCAATTGTTGAATGCCTTTACATCACTCATGTTCGTCCTCAAATTTTGCTCAGATTAACCCGGCTCTCATCTTCCAGAATTTTATAAACAGTGGAACGGGCAATACTGAGCCGGCGGGCAATATCTGTTGCACCAGTTCCCTGCTGATGAAGTGCCAGTACACTATTTCTGTCGATGATGCGCTTTCGGCCAAACCGGATACCTTTCAGCCTGGCCTCCTGCCGTCCTTCGTTCGTACGCTCCAGAATCCTCCTGCGTTCGGCCTGGGCTACAGCTGAAAGAATGGTCACAACCATTTTCCCCATTTCACCGTCGGTGCTGATCCCGTCGTCTATGAATCGGACCGCGACTCCCTGAGCGTCGAATTCTTTTATCAGTTGGATCATATCGGCAGTGTCGCGGCCAAGCCGGTCGAGTTTCTTCACCAGGATGACGTCACCTTCCTCCACCTTCATTCGCAGCAGATCCAGTCCTTTCCTGTCGGTAGAACTGCCGGATGCTTTGTCGGTAAATATGCGACTGGCTTTCACCCCCGCCTCTTTAAGCCCCTTGATCTGAATATCGAGGGACTGCTGGCTTGTTGATACCCGTGCGTAACCAAAAAGTCGCATAAAAATGTATCCTAAATCAAATATCGGACAGTGGGTGTCTGTTATAACAAAAAATCGATTTAATAGACACCTAGACAACACCATTTTAGTGTGTCCGAGAATTTATAATATTTCGGACGGTTGCGAAATTGTTAATTCATGACCATCAGGCAGGGAGGCCGGTATGCCCGTCGATTTTCTGACCACTGAGCAGGAACTGAATTATGGTCGCTATGTTGCAGAACCCAATGACGTGCAGCTGGCGCGCTATTTTCATCTTGATGAGCGGGATCTTGCCTTCATTAACCAGCGGCGGGGAAGGCATAACCGGCTGGGAATTGCGCTTCAGCTCACCACCGCCCGTTTTCTGGGCACCTTTCTGACAGACTTAACCCGGGTTCTGCCAGGTGTTCAGCAATTTGTCGCGGTGCAGCTTAATATTCGCCGTCCGGAAGTCCTTACCCGCTACGCAGAACGGGTTACCACCCTCAGAGAGCATACTGCGCTGATTAAGGAATATTACGGTTACCATGAATTTGGCGATTTCCCCTGGTCTTTCCGCCTGAAGCGCCTGCTGTACACCCGCGCATGGCTCAGTAATGAGCGACCCGGCCTTATGTTTGATTTTGCCACCGCGTGGCTGCTTCAGAATAAGGTCCTGCTGCCCGGAGCAACCACACTTGTACGTCTCGTCAGTGAAATACGCGAACGGGCAAATCAGCGGCTGTGGAAGAAACTGGCCGCGTTGCCGGACAGCTGGCAGACCGCCCGCGTGACGGAGCTTCTGGACATTCCTGAGGGGCAGCGTACTTCACCGCTGGAGCAACTGAAAAAGGGACCGGTCACCGTCAGCGGCCCGGCATTTACCGAAGCGCTGGAGCGGTATATCCGGCTGCGAAACCTGGAATTTTCCCGACTGAATTTTACCGGTCTGCCTGCTATACAACTGCGTAATTTGGCCCGTTACGCAGGCATGGCGTCGGTAAAATATATCGCGCGAATGCCACAGCAGAGAAAACTGGCCGTACTCACAGCATTCGTTAAAGCGCAGGAGACTGCGGCGCTGGATGAGGCCGTTGATGTGCTCGATATGCTGATACTGGATATCACTCGTGCGGCGAAGAAAACGGGGCAGAAAAAACGGCTCAGGACGCTTAAAGATCTTGATCGTGCTGCGCTAATATTGGCGCGGGCATGTTCATTGTTGCTGGATGAACAGGCTGACGATGCTGAACTGAGGGAGACCATATTCAACAGCATACCGAAAAGCAGGCTGGCAGAATCCGTCAGCAAGGTAAATGAGCTGGCCCGGCCTCAGAACAACAATTTCCATGACGAAATGGTGGAGCAGTACGGGCGGGTAAAGCGCTTTCTTCCGGCGGTATTGCGCGACCTGCATTTCCAGGCAGCGCCAGCCGGAGAACATACGTTGTCCGCCATTCATTATCTGACCGAACTGAACGGCTCGAAAAAGCGCATCCTGGACAATGCGCCTGAACATATTATTACCGGCCCCTGGAAACGCCTGGTATACGATGCGGAGGGCCGGATACAGCGTGCCGGTTACTCGCTTTGTCTGCTGGAGCGCCTTCAGGATGCACTACGTCGAAGGGACATCTGGCTCGAAAACAGCGATCGCTGGGGAAATCCCCGCGAGAAGCTGTTGCAGGGGGAAGAATGGCAGGCTCAGCGGGTCCCCGTTTGCCGGGCGCTGGGACATCCCACTGATGGACATAAAGGCGTGCAACAGTTGGCGGTCCAGCTAGATGAAACCTGGAAAACCGTCGCATCCCGCTTTGAAGGAAATGCGGAGGTTCATATTTGCCATGACGGTAAACATCCTTCCCTGACTATCAGCAGCCTGGAGAAACTGGAGGAGCCAACATCGTTGCATCGTCTCAACAGTCGGGTAAGGCTGCTACTCCCGCCAGTAGATTTGACGGAACTGTTGCTTGAAATAGATGCCAGAACGGGATTTACACGTGAGTTTACGCATGTCAGTGAATCCGGGGCCCGGGCACAGGATCTGCACATCAGCCTGTGCGCGGTCCTGATGGCAGAGGCCTGCAATATCGGGCTGGAACCGCTGATAAAGCACAATATACCGGCGCTGACGCGCCACCGGCTTAGCTGGGTAAAACAGAATTACCTCCGGGCAGAAACGCTGGTCAGCGCCAATGCCCGCCTGGTTGATTTTCAGTCCACACTGGAGCTTGCTGGCCGCTGGGGTGGTGGCGAAGTGGCTTCAGCTGATGGCATGCGCTTTGTCACGCCGGTGAAAACCGTCAATTCAGGACCTAACAGAAAATATTTTGGTTCCGGACGTGGCATCACCTGGTACAACTTCGTCTCTGATCAGTACTCTGGATTCCACGGCATCGTTGTCCCCGGCACATTACGAGATTCCATTTTTGTGCTGGAAGGCCTTCTGGAGCAGCAGACAGGGCTGAATCCGGTTGAGATCATGACAGACACAGCCGGTACCAGCGACATTATTTTTGGCCTCTTCTGGCTGCTGGGATACCAGTTTTCCCCCCGGCTTGCCGATGCCGGTGAAGCGGTATTCTGGCGAGTGGATAAATCGGCAAATTACGGTGCACTGGACGAACTGGCACGTGGTTGTGCCGATCTGTCGAAAGCCGAGGATCAGTGGGATGAGATGATGCGAACCGCCGGTTCGCTGAAACTGGGCACCATTCATGCTTCAGAACTCATTCGCTCTTTGCTGAAAAGCTCGCGCCCATCAGGGCTGGCACAGGCGATCATGGAAGTGGGGCGCGTCAACAAGACGCTGTACCTTCTTAATTATATTGATGATGAGGATTATCGTCGGCGGATCCTGACGCAGCTAAACCGGGGGGAAGGCCGCCATGCTGTGGCGAGGGCGATCTGCTACGGGCAGCGCGGTGAGATCAGAAAGCGCTATCGTGAAGGTCAGGAAGATCAGCTGGGGGCACTGGGCCTGGTCACTAACGCAGTGGTGCTGTGGAACACACTTTATATGCAGGAAGCCCTGAGCTGGATACGCAGTAATGGAGAAGAAATCGGGGTTGAAGATATCGCCCGGTTGTCCCCACTGATGCACGGGCATATCAATATGCTGGGGCATTATACGTTTACGCTACCGGAGGATATTTTGAAGGGGGAACTGAGAGAACTAAATTTCAATTTAAACAATGAATTAACTTCTTAGCGTACGTTTTCGTTCCATTGGCTCTCAAACCCCGAAGAGAATAGTGTTTGCCACATCTTCGGCAGTTCCGACGCGTCCCAGCGGGTGGAAATCGTTCAGCGACTTCATAGCATCTGCGATATCCGCTTTGTCCATGAAGCCTTCGTATATCGGCGTATGAACAATCCCGGGAGACACAGCGTTGACACGAATACCCGCGCTGGCCAGCTCAATCGCCAGATTACGCGTCAGGGCATGCAGACCCGCTTTTGCCATTGAATAGGCCGAGGCCGGCGAGTCACCGAGTGCTGCCTGGGCGCCAATCGAACCGACATTGACGATAGACCCTTCGATCTTCGCGGCAAGCATGTTCTTCACGACATCCTGCGTAATAAAGAACGTGGCGCGGTTCAGCGCAAGATACATGTCATAATCGGCAAAGCTGTGCTCGGTAAAGCCTTTCGGCATGAAGATCCCGGCGGCATTCACCATCAGGCTGATATCGCGGTGGCGGGCATTAATTTCCCGACGGATAGTTTCCATACCTTCTTCGGTCATCAGGTTCGCCGCGATGACCGCAACCGGTCCCAGAGGGCTCAGTTCTTTTTGCACCGCTTCGGCTTTGTCTTTTTTATTCCCGGTCAGCACGACACTGCCGCCCGCTTCCAGTACCATGCGTGCCACGGCCAGGCCCATGCCGCTGGTACCGCCGACGACGAGCAGTTTTTTACCTTTGAAAAAAGTGTTCATTTTCTGACTCCATTACTGGTGGGTAAGACGTTGCCGGCAGCGTGAAACTGCCGGCGGTTGACGGATTAAATACTGCAGCCATCCGTTCCGCAGGTCTGACCCGCAGTGGCTGAAAATTCGGTTTGCTGTTCATCCCAGACCTGACGCAGGGCATTCAAAAAGTTATCTGCTGCCTGAGCCCCGCTGATGGCATATTTTTCGTTCATCACAAAAACCGGAACGCCGCTGAGGCCAATAGACTGTGCGTGGGCTTCATCGTCGGAAACGGTGGCGCGAAAATCGTCATTTTCCAGGGCGGCTTCAGCGTCAGCTTTCGGCATACCGGCTTCTACGGCCATGGCAACGAGCTGCTGACGGTCAAAGAGAGAGCGACCTTCGGTGATACTGCCATGATAAAAACGTTCTTCCACCGCGTCCGCAATTCCGGCCTTACGCGCGGCAACCAGCAGGGTGTGTGCATCTTCTGTATCACCAAACATCATGCCGTCGAAGTTGTAGATCAGACCTTCAGATTTACCGGCGGTGCCCACCTGATTCATCATCAGCTCCGCTGAATGCTGACTGCCCAGCTTTTTAACGATGGCATCCTTAAAAGGCATCGCGGGAGTACCACCGGCCAGACGGTAGCTGTGATGGCGGATCACCACCTGGTCGCGAAATTCAAAGCGATTCAGACCCTGTTCAAATCTTTTTTTAGCAATCCAGCACCACGGGCAGACCAAATCTGACCAGATATCGATGGTAAGGGTGGGTTTCAGCGTTTGCATAATGATTCCTCAAAGACGTTGGGCGGTCGGATCTCACTTATCAGAGAACCGCGACCGTATGGGATTTATTGCGCCTGCCAGACCGGGTAATCGGTATAGCCTTTTTCCGGGGAACCACTGACGCCGTAGTAGGTGGCGCGGTCACTTTCTGCCAGTGGCCAGCCGTTTTGCATTCTTTCAACCAGATCCGGGTTAGCGATGTAGGGCACACCAAATGCCACCAGATCCAGCTCATCATCTTCCAGAGCCTGCTCTGCGATATCACGGGTAAAACCGCCGGCAGCGATGATGGTGCCTTTAAACGTGTTGCGAAAACGGCGGCGGAAGCCTTCCGGAAGTGGCGCTTTGATGTACACCGGCTGATAGTAAAGGTGTACGTAGGCCAGTTCCCGCTGACCGAGCGCGTCGGTGATGGCTGACCAGGTTTGCTCTTCACCTTCATACGGCGCGAGGTCATAAATGCGGCCGAACGGTGACAGGCGCACGGCAACGTGGCTGTTACCCACGGCTTCCGCCACGGCGTCAATGGTCTCCAGCAGGAAACGCTGACGATTTTCCACCGAGCCGCCGTATTCGTCGGTGCGGGTGTTCAGTTCGCTACTGAGGAACTGGTCAAAGATGAATCCGTTTGCCGCCATGATTTCCACGCCGTCAAAGCCGGCTTCCATCGCCAGGCGTGCGGAGTGCACGAAGTCTGCAGTGATGCGTTTAACTTCATGCGTTTCCAGCGCGCGTGGCTGGCTTGGTACAACCGGGCCCGGTTCTCCGGATTCGGTCAGCGCAAAAACGGTGGTATTGACCGCCTGAACGGTGCCCGCTGAAACCGGCGCTATGTGGCCTGGCTGAAGAGAGACGTGAGACATACGGCCGACGTGCCAGAGCTGCGCGAAAATACGGCCACCTTTGGCGTGAACCGCTTGTGTCACCTTACGCCAGCCCTGGACGTGTTCGTCGTTGTAGATACCAGGGGTATAAAGGTAACCCCGGCCTTCTTCTGAAACCGGCATCCCTTCGGTGATGAGCAGGCCAGCAGAAGCACGCTGTGCATAGTACAAAGCCACGACCTCATCCGGCACGTCATTCATGGTGCGGGTGCGGGTCATCGGTGCCATGACTACACGGTTTTTTAACGCCAGGCCAGACAGATTGTAGGGGGTGAAAAGCTTACTCATCGTATACCTCACAAAAAACAAAAAGGAGTATCCCGGCAGGGATTTGCACAGCCCGGCAGTATCATCGACTGGACGTCGCGCACTGGAGTTGCATAAACATCTGATGGGTGGCAATATACCAACCATCTAGTAGGTAGGTCAATGGCTGTGTCGTATTTTTTTGTCATAACGCAGCCATTTCTGAATTGTCACTCATTTTGCGAGGTCATCACCATGCGTACATTAACAGCTTATAACGAAGATAATTTCCGCCAGATAGAGCAGTACAACGGAATATCGGTGGTACGTTTCTCTGCACCCTGGTGTCCGCCCTGTCAGGCCAGCGAAGAAATGTTCAGTCAGTTTGCAGACCGGCTCGATAGAGATATTCAGGTGGGGAAAGTCAATGTAGATCAGGCGCCGGTGCTGACAACCAAATACGAGATCTGGGGGCTGCCGTCTGTGCTGATATTTCATGAAGGGCAATTAGTTAAACGCATACCGGGTGTGAAACCTGCATCGGTATATGCTCAGGCTATTGCGGACATAAAAAAAGGGCAGTAATGCCCTTTTAACGTGGAATTTATTAATGCTTAACCGCGTGCCTGACCGACGGCATCCAGAGTGCGGGCTGAATAAATGACCGCCGCGCCAGCGTTGAGGTTAATCGCCACGCCCAGCGCTTCAGCAATTTCAGCGTCGGTTGCACCGGCTTTCACAGCGGCGTCGGCGTGAAAAGCAATACAGCCGTCGCAGTGGGTTGTGACTGCGCACGCCAGGGCAATGAGTTCACGCACTTTTGCGCCCAAAAGGTCAGTTTTGTTACCTGCGTTGCCCAGGGCAACCACGCCTTTCATGGTCTCGGGGGTCAGTTTGCCCAACTCGCCTAAACGTTGCATTAACTCTGAGCGATAGTTGTTCCAGTCCAGCATAGTGTCATTCTCCTGAATGAGGGGTATTAAGAAGCAGTTTTATATACTTAAGGCTGTTGGCGAAGACTTCGGGTCTGGCCGTTGCATGCGCCACTACGCTTGAGCCTTCACAGACATTAATGATCATCAAAGCAATATCTGATGGTTCGGCATGGGATGAAAACTCACCTGACTCCATGCCCGCCCTGACGACTTTTGTGAGCCACTCGATTTGCATATCGAAATAAAGTGATGTCTGTACAGTAATTGCCTGAGGCAGATTGGCGGTCTCTGCTGACAACGCACAACACAGTGGCAGTAGCGAAGCTTTATGGCTTTGCGCGAAGATATCGATGTAAGCCGCAATTCTTCTCTCCGCGCTTTTCTCAGTCGCCTCTATCTGCTCAAATACGCGTTGTGTATCAGAGAACGCCTGTATTACCACCTGCTCACCCAGAATATCTTTGGTCGGGAAATGGTGATGAATACTGGCCTTGGTGATACCCACTATTTTTGATAAATCAGCATAGCTGAATACTGAATACCCTTTTTCGCGCATCAGGTGTTCTGCTTCGCTGAGCAGCCGTTCCCGTGTCATGGTTGTCATAATTACTCCATATAATCTACTAGTTGATAGATTATATTGTTGCTATTTTTCCGTAGCAAGTTGTATCACTGACTCAGTATCGTGCAGAGCTGAACGTCACTGCCATCCTGCATTCTGAATGGCAGCATTACATCTCTGACATCACGCCAGGCGTGTAATCATTTCAACCGGATTAGCCAGAGTATCGTGGATTGGCGAATTCTTTTGCATTTCGCTGACCAGCGCTTCTAACTCCTCGCGACTGGCGGTCTTGCTCGTAAGGTGAACATCGACGCGAATAGATTTCGCACCTTTACGCACGTTGCTGTCCAGCCCAAGGAAGCCGTTGAGGTTGATATCGAAATTAAGATCCAGCTCGATACCGTCCAGGTCGATCCCTTTTTCAGCAGCCATCATGGTAAGGGTGGCGGTATAACAGCCAGCCAGCGCCTGCATGATGTATTCAGTCGGGCTCATGCCGGTATCGGTGCCGAGTAAACCTGCGGGTTCATCACCGATATTAGAAAATTTCCCCACACGGCTGGTATCGATAACGCCGTTCTGGATTGTGGCGCCGGTCTCTGTGCGAACGGTTAATCCGCCGCTGGAACGGGCTTTCATCTGGAAAGTCAGGTTACCCAGGCCAGGCTGGCTGCGAACTGCTTCACGGGTATTGTGGATCGCAGCTGCGTCTGCAGAAGGTTTAACGGTAGTAGACATAATGGCTCCTGTAATTTCTTGATAAAAGGTATAGCTGGTGTAACCAGCACCAATCATCTAGTTGGTAGATTAGTGTCGCGAACCTCTTTTGTCTACTCTTTTATAAAAAATAGGGGGAAAAGAACCCAGCAGGCTGTTTTATTTCATAATAACCATTTGATTTTTTTATAATCTTCCCAGCCGCTCACTCTTGCAGCAATCCAGCCTTTACCCGAAGGATAGTCTGGCGGGTGGTATTAAATTCCCGGGCAATAGCACTGATACTGATGCCAGCATTTAGGCGCTCTGTCACTGTTTGCTTTTGTTCCTCGCTCAGGATGGGGGGGCGACCGAAGCGTTTTCCAGCCGCTTTTGCCCTCGCAATACCTGAATACGTTCGCTCAAGCAGCAAATCCCGCTCAAACTCCGCTACAGCAGAAATTACCTGCATAGTCATTTTTCCGGCCGGACTGGTCAAGTCAACGCCTCCGAGTGCGAGACAATGAACGCGAATATCTAAAGCCGCCAGTTGCTCTACTGTTTTTCGGATATCCATCGCATTACGACCCAGACGGTCAAGTTTGGTGACAATCAGTACATCCCCATTTTCCATGCGATCTAGCAACCGGATAAATCCGGGGCGTTCGCTGGCAGCAACCGAGCCACTGATATGCTCCTCAATAAGTCGTTGGGATCTGATGGCAAAACCCGCCGCTTCAATTTCACGACGCTGGTTTTCTGTGGTCTGTTCCAGAGTTGAGACCCTGCAGTAGGCAAAAACACGTGACATGGGAAACTTTCCGTACGAAATGGATGTCCGAATTATAACGTGTGTCCGAAATTAATTTCACTAAGTTTCGGACATGTGCTGTAAGTGGTGTACGAAACCGACCGGTTTCGGTCACAGCGAACAAATAACAGATGAAAACTATACGCGAGGGAGGCATTTATGCCACGGCGACAGATACTGAGCAGCGAAGAGCAGGAACGCTTACTGGTTATACCAGATGATGAAATTATTCTGACCCGAATGTGTTTTCTGAACGAACCGGATATTGCGCTCATTAATAAGCACCGAAGGCCAGCGAATCGCCTGGGCTTTGCTGTATTACTCTGTTATCTGCGTGGACCTGGATTTATTCCGGACAAAAGCAGTGCTCCTCACAATGGCGTTGTATCCAGGGTTGCTTCCCGACTGAAACTTCAGCCTGATTTATGGCCGGAATATGCATCCAGAGAGCAAACCCGCTGGGAACATCTGACCGAACTTTATCGCTACCTGGAACTATCCCCGTTCAGCCGGTCAATGCAAAAAGACTGTATCCGTCATCTGCACCCCTATGCCATGCGAACTGACAAAGGATTTATGCTGGCGGAAGAAATGCTCAGCTGGCTACATAACAATAATGTTATTTTCCCTTCTGTTGAAGTGATCGAACGGACGCTTGCCGAAGTCGTCACGCTCGCTAACAGATCGGTATTTTCGACACTTACCGCGCAACTGGAAAAGCAGCATAAATCAGCACTCGACAGCCTGCTCATATCAGAGGGTGAACAACCTTCCCGTCTGGCATGGCTGCTACAGCCTCCGGGTAAAATAAACGGTAAAAATGTGCTGCAACATATCGACCGGCTTAATTCCATCGCTGCGCTGGGGTTGCCTGATGGTATTGCACTTTCCGTTCACCAGAACAGGTTGCTTAAACTGGCGCGTGAGGGCCGGAAAATGAGCAGCAGGGACCTGGCAAAATTCACCGATGTCAGACGTTACGCTACGCTGGTTTGTATAATAACAGAGGCCAGGGCCACCCTGACTGACGAAGTGATTGATCTGCACGAGCGTATCCTGGGTAGTCTGTTCAGCAGGGCAAAACGCACGCAGGCCGAACGGCTCCAGCAAACGAGAAAGCTTATTCAGAGCAAGCTGAAGCAGTACGTTACCGTCGGGCAGGCGTTACTTAACGCCAGAGAATCCGGGGAAGATCCCTGGACTGCAATAGAAGATGTCCTTCCCTGGCAGGAATTCATCAACAGCGTGGAAGAAACGCGGTTTCTTTCCCGTAAGGGCAATTTCGACGCGCTTCATCTGATCACCGAAAAATACAGTACGTTGCGTAAATATGCCCCGCGTATGCTGTCAGCATTGCAGTTCATGGCGACACCTGCGGCGCAGGCGCTCAGCGATGCGCTGGACACCATAACGGAAATGTACCGTAAACAACTTCGTAAAGTGCCGCCATCAGCGCCAACAGGGTTTATCCCTGAAAGCTGGCGAAAACTGGTGCTCACGCCTTCAGGCATCGACCGCAAGTACTACGAGTTTTGCGTACTGAATGAACTCAAGGGTGCATTACGTTCCGGTGATATCTGGGTAAAAGGATCGCGCCGCTACAAAAATTTTGATGATTATCTCATCCCGACTGCTGAGTTTGAGAAATCCCGACATAATGACCAGTTACAGTTGGCCGTTCAGACCGATAGCCAGGCATACCTTCAGGCCCGTATGACTCTTCTTGCATCTCGGCTGGAAGAAGTTAACGCGATGGCGCTTGCCGGTGATTTGCCCGATGTAGATATCTCAGATAAAGGCGTAAAAATCACTCCACTGGAGAACAGCGTTCCTTCAGGTGTTTCGCCCTTTGCAGATTTGGTCTATGGCATGCTTCCCCATCCGAAAATTACGGAGATACTGGAAGAAGTTGATAGCTGGACGGGATTTACGCGTCACTTCGCGCACCTCAAAAATAATAACGT
This sequence comes from Phytobacter sp. MRY16-398, assembly GCF_003925915.1. NCBI lineage: Bacteria > Pseudomonadati > Pseudomonadota > Gammaproteobacteria > Enterobacterales > Enterobacteriaceae > Phytobacter > Phytobacter sp. MRY16-398. Next base: position 29,078 of record NZ_AP018757.1, read on the forward strand.
CAGACCAAAAGACGGAAGACTGTTGCTGACCACCATTCTGGCTGACGGCATCAACCTTGGGCTGACAAAAATGGCGGAATCCTGCCCTGGGGCCACAAGATCGTCACTCGAAGGTATTCAGGCATGGTACATCAGGGATGAAACTTATTCAGCGGCACTGGCCGAGCTGGTCAACGCACAGAAAGAGCGGCCTCTGGCCGCATTCTGGGGCGACGGGACAACATCGTCGTCAGACGGGCAGAACTTTCGGGTAGGCAGTCACGGACGTTATGCCGGTCAGGTCAATCTTAAATATGGTCAGGAGCCGGGCGTGCAGATTTATACGCATATCTCAGACCAATACAGCCCGTTCTACGCCAAAGTGATCAGCCGGGTGCGCGACTCAACCCACGTGCTTGATGGCCTGCTGTACCATGAAAGCGATCTGGAAATTACCGAGCATTACACCGATACCGCAGGCTTCACTGAACATGTTTTCGCCCTGATGCACCTGCTGGGATTCGCTTTTGCGCCAAGGATCCGTGATCTTCATGACAAGCGGCTGTTTATTCATGGAAAGGCCGAGCGCTATCCGGGGCTTCAGTCTGTCATATCAACAACCTGCCTAAATATCAAAGACATTGAGTCGCACTGGGATGAGGTATTGCGCCTGGCAACCTCGATTAAGCAGGGGACAGTCACCGCATCACTGATGATGAAAAAGTTAGCCAGTTACCCAAAACAGAATGGACTTGCCAAAGCGCTGAGAGAGATTGGCCGCATCGAACGGACACTATTTATGCTGGACTGGTTCCGTGATCCCGGTCTGCGCCGACGCGTGCAGGCGGGGCTGAATAAGGGTGAGGCCCGTAATGCCCTTGCGCGAGCGGTCTTTTTGCACCGTCTGGGTGAAATAAGGGATCGTGGGCTGGAGAATCAGAGTTATCGCGCCAGCGGGCTGACATTACTGACAGCAGCGATCACGTTGTGGAACACGGTATATATAGAAAGAGCTATTGAGTCACTAAAACGAAAGGGTATCCCGATAAATGAGCAACTGGTCTCTCATCTTTCTCCCCTGGGCTGGGAACATATCAATCTGAGTGGAGATTACGTCTGGCGTAATAATCTTAAGCTGGGATCCGGAAAATACCGCTCATTACGTACAGTCGATACCGCTTTGTACAAAAAACAGTCTTAGCGTGGGATAATTAATGAGATGGTCACTCCCTCCTTCCCGGTACTATGCTGAGGACAGGCTTTCATTCGGAGAACTATCATGGAAAACATTGCGCTCATTGGTATCGATCTGGGTAAAAACTCTTTCCATATTCATTGCCAGGATCGTCGCGGGAAGGCTGTTTACCGTAAAAAATTTACCCGGCCAAAGTTGATCGAATTTTTGGCGACATGCCCCGCTACAACCATCGCAATGGAAGCCTGTGGCGGTTCTCACTTTATGGCACGCAAGTTGGAAGAGTTGGGGCATTCCCCAAAGCTGATATCACCACAATTTGTCCGCCCGTTCGTTAAAAGCAATAAAAACGACTTTGTCGACGCCGAAGCTATTTGTGAAGCTGCATCGCGTCCGTCTATGCGTTTTGTGCAGCCCAGAACGGAATCTCAGCAGGCAATGCGGGCTCTGCATCGTGTCCGTGAATCCCTGGTTCAGGATAAGGTAAAAACAACCAATCAAATGCATGCTTTTCTGCTGGAATTTGGCATTAGCGTTCCCCGAGGAGCTGCCGTTATTAGCCGACTGAGTACCATTCTTGAGGATAATAGTTTGCCTCTTTACCTCAGCCAGTTATTGCTGAAATTACAACAGCATTATCACTATCTTGTTGAGCAGATTAAAGATTTGGAATCCCAGTTGAAACGAAAGTTGGACGAAGATGAGGTTGGACAGCGCTTGCTGAGCATTCCCTGCGTCGGAACACTGACAGCGAGTACTATTTCAACTGAGATTGGCGACGGGAAGCAGTACGCCAGCAGCCGTGACTTTGCGGCGGCAACAGAGCTTGTACCTCGGCAGTACAGCACGGGAGGTAGGACGACATTGCTGGGAATTAGTAAGCGAGGTAATAAAAAGATCCGAACTTTGTTGGTTCAATGTGCCAGGGTATTCATACAAAAACTGGAACACCAGTCTGGCAAATTGGCCGATTGGGTCAGGGATTTACTGTGCCGGAAAAGCAACTTTGTCGTCACTTGTGCTCTGGCAAACAAGCTGGCCAGAATAGCCTGGGCCCTAACGGCACGACAGCAAACTTATGTAGCATAACGGCAGAAATACACCGGTTTAAAGAATTACTGATCTGGTTTTGCGAATACTGATATTGATGATACTAACGGCCCACCGGCCTGTTGAGGAACCTGTAAAACGGAAAGGCTCATTGAAGCCGTATATTTTCTGGAGGTTCATCAGGCGCGGAACTCATCAAGGCGCGGGAATAAAATCCCATTCAGACGCCGGATAGATTCAAGCAAGCCAACTTGTCGTCAAAATCGGTGTTGCAAAAACGGGAGTGACCATAGATTCCGTTTTCTGAGACGACCCCTATCTGTTCAACCGCCGGGCGAACGGCATCGATGAAATCTGGTACATCTGCCCGGACAGGCCGACGCTCGTCCGGGTGCAACGGGCAATTTTGGCGGTGGATGAAATCGTGAACCCACAGACCGGCGAGGCCCGAAAAACGGCAGAGCTGGACCGGGAACGGCTGTTTGCCTGCTTCAAATTCATGGTCATGGTCTGAGGTTAATCATTCATTTATGAGGTGTTTTATGACAAACCGGATTGCGGTTGTGGGCCGGGAGGCCCTGCTTATGGTCGGGGCGATGGCCGGAGGGCTGTGTGTGCTGGCCGCGCATCTGCTGAAATTGTTCTGGCGCGTGCTGCCGGTGTTTCTGCTGCTCTACGGGTTCGTGCAGTTTCTGGCGAGGAACCCGGCGATCCGTGACTGGTTGTTCCTGCATTTCGGGCAGGGAGGCACGGCGGCGATCCTGATCGGTGGTACCCTTCTTTGCCTGCGTCGTCTGATGAAATGACGGCAGACAGCACCGGCCGCGTCGGTGCTGTTATTCCTCCCCGAGCTGGTCCCGCATTGCCAGCCAGAGCGTTTCCGCGTCCTCGTGCAGCCGTTCGCACATGTCGGCCGCGGTATCCATATCCAGTTCGTTCAGCTTTTCCAGCAACAGCAGCGACTGATCCCTGATGAATTTTGCCATGTTGAGAGCGGTTTTTTCCTGTTTCGTCATGTTTCTTTCCTTCCGGGCATGGTGTGCGCCTGTCGGGTATACTGTCTCAAAAATAGCGGGGTGAGACAATGGCGTGGGTGACGGTGAGACAGGCCACGGAACTGACGGGAAAAGCCCGAAGTTCCCTGTATCGGGATATGGCTAAAGGCCGCGTATCATACCGGACGGAGGCTGATGGTGGTCGTGTCGTAGATACCAGCGAGCTTATCCGGGTGTACGGTGAGTTAAGACTGATTGAGACTCATGATCGGGACGGGTTGAGACTGCCGGATGAGACTGAAAAAACGGTATCAGAGGCGCTGATTGCGGAGATAAAAGCGCTGCGGGAAGAGGTGGCCGGGCTGCGGCAGGAAATGCAGGCCATGAGACTACTGGAACACAAAACGGAGACAGCAGAGACACCGCGCCGGTGGTGGCAATGGGGGAAGCGCTGACGCGCTGCGCTTGTCCAACCGGCGACGGCCACGCAATGAATTGCGCCCCCGTCACCCGTTATCAGCGGACGGAGTGGGGATTCTGGCGCTGGCCGACTACGGCCAGAACCCGGATTTTCTGCGCCGGGTCATTCACATCATAGAGGACATGCTGTCCCATCAGGCTTATCCGGCGAACGTCCTCGCCATAGCGTGAGTCCACTTCGTAGAGACGCGGAAAGTCTGCCAGCTTGTCTGCGGCCGCAAGAACGCGATCGGTGACGTTCCGCGCATCCCACAGAGATGAATTTTCCGCGATGTAGTCAAACAGTGCCGTTACGTCCTCGATGGCTCCCTGCTTCCATTCCACGTCATACGGCATCACGCAGTTCCTGATAGCGACCATGCAGCCGCTGGCGGAGTTGTTCCGTGGTCATGCCCGGGCGTGTATCAGCGCGGGCTGCAGTCACTTTGGCGCGAACCTGATCTTCATACTCGGCCTGTGCCAGTTCTTCGTTAGCCAGGCGCTGCAACAGTGCTGCCTTGTCCGGGCCACCTTCCGGCAGTATGCGGGGCAGACTTTCGGCCAGTTCCCGCAAGAAGTTGGCGTTTTCGTAGTGTGTGGTATTGCTCATTACAGAGCCTCCGGGGTTGATGCGTCGACATGAAGGAGTTTAGCAGGGACACTCCCTGAAAAATATGCTGAATCCGGTACGCGAAGCGTTACTTCCTTGTACTGGCTGTTCTCTGTTATTCGTGCTGTCTTGCAGGCTTACTGCGGGTTGCTGTCTTTTTTTTCTCGCTGCCTGAGTCCCTCAGCAAAACCGACCATCCAGCCTAATGGATCATGCTGCGCAGCCCCTGACAACAGCGCGTCAGATTCCAGTCCGGCTTGTCGTCCTGCCTCTCTGACATCTTCTCGTACCCATACCGCAATTTGCTTATAACCCGCCTCGCGCATACGTGCTTTATAGGCTGCCTGGCCGCGTGCATTCTTGATCAGATACTTGCGGTTGCTAGTGATATCGCGTGTCTTGTTGTTTGAACCGGTCATTAATTCCTCAGGCATTACAGAGTTGTCGTACACACAGAAAACATTACTAGTAATTATGATTGTTGTGAGTATTCCAGGGAGAAAATGAGAGATTTCCCGCGCAAAAGGGCGCTTTTTGGCGGTTTCAGGTGGTAAACGCACTGAAACGGGCCGCCATGCAGTCCGGTGCATAGCCATTCATGCCATCAGAATTCATCAGGCAAGTTTTGCGGGGTTTTCGCCGGGTAAGCTGTGGTTTTCACCGGCTTCGCGCTGAAATCGCCCTGAGCGCGTTTTAGCGGTGCGTACAATGAAGCCTTTATGTTAAATAGGGGCTTTTGTTGTCCGGAAAAGGCTGAGCAAAAATACGATAAACAGTGTCATACCGGTAACCAGCATGACATAGCCGGCTGTTGGGTTATAAGTCAGACAGAAGGCTGTGCAGGCACTGGGGGCGTGTATGCGAAAAAGCCCGGCAAAACACAGACTGGCCGAGAGTCCGTAAAATAACGATCCTGCGATAACGGTCAGCATAATTCTAAACATTGTCCCTTTGTCCCTTTGACCCTAATCATCCTCATCTTTTTTCTAATATGCCCCTTAAAATCAGGATGTTGATTGTTTTGTATGCAAGAAATGGACTAAAGAAATTTGTTTGTGATCCCATTCTCGTTTCTGCATATGAACAAAAAAGCCCCGCACATGGGCGGGGCTGAATGCTGCGAGTCTGCGACGGTGACTTATCCCGGAAGCGTCCAGTCAGGTCGTTCAAAATGGCAGGTATAGCCGTCGGGATTATGCTGCAGGTAATCCTGATGCTCTGGCTCTGCAGACCAGAACTCACCGGCCTGCTCTACTTCTGTCACCACGACTCCGGGCCAGACTCCTGAATCATCTATTTCACGGATAAGCTGGTTTGCCTGCTGCTTTTGCTCCTCTGTGGTGAAAAAGATGGCTGAGCGGTAGCTTGAGCCGACGTCATTACCCTGACGAAGTATTGTTGTAGGGTTGTGAATACTAAAGAAATATTCCAGTAGTTTTCGGTAGCTCAGTTTATCCGGGGAATACACCACCTTCACCGCCTCCGCATGTCCTGGGTGGTGCTGGTATGTCGGGTTATCATTACGTCCGCCGGTATAGCCCACTTCGGTGCTGACCACGCCATTGAGTTTGCGGATCAGCTCCTGGACACCCCAGAAACAACCACCGGCAAGGATTGCCACATCAGTTTTCATGCTTATCTCCTTTCTCAAACAGGGGAAGAAATTCACCGTATCCTTCTGTTTCCAGAGCGCCTTTCGGGATAAAACGCAGTGAAGCCGAGTTAATGCAGTAACGTAATCCACCGGTATCCTGTGGCCCGTCAGGGAAGACGTGTCCCAGATGGCTGTCACCGTGACGGGAACGCACTTCAGTACGCACCATGCCATGACTGAGGTCGCTCAGGTTGTGGACGTTGTTTTCCACTGGTTTGCTGAATGCCGGCCAGCCACAGCCCGAATCAAATTTGTCCTTCGACGAGAACAGTGGCTCACCGGAGACGATATCCACGTACAGTCCGTCCTCAAAGTGGTCGTCATATTCTCCGGTAAACGGGCGCTCAGTGGCGCTTTTCTGGGTGACGCTGAACTGCAGTTCCGTCAGTGCCTGAATGGTCTGTGGGTCTTTTTTATACGGTTTGTTCATATCGCTCTCCTGACAAATCTCACTCACCGGGACGGGTCCTGCTCATGAATAAGATCCAGATAGTGTTTTTCAAAGTCCGGGTTGGCGGGGAGCGACTTATTTTCCAGGTAGCGCTCTAAAAAGTAGCGGGGAGTGATCCCCGCCCGAAAGGCGGCTTCCATGCCTCTCACCATGAACCCGGGAGTGGTGTCATATTTGCTGGCCAGAAATATCAGGCTGCTGCGTAATTCAGGGTCACCCCATGGCTGACAATGCGTCAGACGAGCGGGGTTTGTGCACGGCGCTGAGTTGCTTCGCCCTCCGGTTAATCAGTGTCCGTCGCAGGTCATGACGCAACAGCACCAGTCCAGCCCCAATCAGAAGAACATCCTTGATAATGAAGCTGTCAATGCGACCCAGCTGCGGCAGAAGGCTCAGGGTGACGATGCCGGTGCCTGCCACCATCAGGGCGCCTGCTGCACCCACTGCCGGCCGGAAAAATCCGGCAATCAGGGCCAGAAGGGTGATATTTTCCACCACGCCGAGTGCGTAGCTGAGCCCCTGAACGCCGAGAGCCGGATACAGCGCACCGAGCCAGGTGCCTGGCAGCAGGTGGTGAAGGGCATTGGCCTCGAAGGCAAACCATTTGTAGGTGCCAAACAGGGCGAAGATGAAAATCACTGACAGCCGCAGAACCATAATGTCCAGGCCTGACGTTTTACGAAGTAACCGGCGCAGTTGTGTCTCGACGTTATTTTTCATGGTGTGTGTCCTTTTATTTTCGTTTTGTGTTTATGCAAACAGCGTGGCGCGGGCATGAACGAAACGGGCCTGCTCAAGCTCAGAAATCAGATAAGCGGCAGCGCCATGTTCAAGGGCTTCGCGGATAACCTCCCGCTCCAGCTCATCCACGGAAGACACCCAGCCAACAGAGAGTGTACGGACCGGTACCAGAGCTGCTTTTTCTTCCTCAGTAAGATCGGATTTGATGATGACCGGTCCATGGGCTTTACGGGTGAAGACAGCGATAACGTCGTTGATAAGTGCTTTCATGATGATGCCCCCTGCATGTCTGTTTTATTGTGTTGTCGTGTTGTTAATATTTATTCTACCTACCAGTAGATAGATTGGCAAGGGGTAACTGGAAATTAAACGCAAGGAAAGTCTTAATGTCTTCTGAGGCCCCCGGAATACAGGCGTTGTCAGCGGTGATTTTTTTGAGTGCTGGCTGCCCCGGTTAAACCGGGGCAGCCACAGGCGTGGCTTTACGGGCGGGAGAGTAGCTGAATAAGCGCGCTCATGGTGCGGGAACAGGCATCATGAGGAGGGATCCGATTGAGCATCAGGGCCCCTTTAATGGCGCTGCCGATGATAATGGCCACGTCAGCCGGCTCAGCAGTAAAAGCCAGTTCACCGCTTTCACGACCCGAAACCAGCACACTGGTCAGGATGCGCAGGTCGGTTTGTGCCAGTCGTGAGGTGGCTTTCTGAAGAGGTTCTTCAAACAGGGCGCTGTCGGACAGCATGGCGTGAATGCCACACATCTGGCCGCTGTCGGCGCATTTGAGAAATGCGTCCATATAACCCTGCAGACGGGCTTTACCCGGTGGCAGCTGTAACAGGGCAGCTTCCAGTTTCAGCAGGCTGGCCTCCTTGTATTCACAATAGGCAAGCCCGAGGTCGGTTTTGGTCTGAAAATGGTAATGGATACTGGCCTTCCGTATTCCCAGACCGTCAGCGAGATCAGCATAGCTGAAGCCCTGGTAGCCGTTCTGCTGGATAAGGGTATCAGTCAGTTCAATCAGACTGTCATGGGTGGACATAATGTTCTCCTGGCACCTGCGGGTGCCTGTTATTCAGACACAACTGCGCCCGGAAACCAGAAGGGTTCCGGGCGCAGTTGCGAGGGTAACGGGTATTCAACGATACAGGACAGCGGTACCGGAAAGTTTATTCATACCGGTGGCACTGGTGATGCGGTAGTGTGTGGCCCCGGCATCAGCGGCTTTCATATCCAGTGAGGCCACCAGGTCATCCAGGGTGGTGAAGCCACCGGAAGAGACCACCCCAATTTTTTGCAGCGATGCTGCTTCGCTGCGGGAAACCATTTGCGGGCTGGCGGCATAGCTCAGTGCGCTGGCGGACAGGGCGATGATGGCAAGGGTGGTTTTGATGATGTTTTTCATGATGACGCTCCTGATGTTCTGTTGTGTGTTTTTGTTTGTGTGTCGTGTTGTTAAAATCAAATCTACCAACCAGTAGATAGGTTGGCAAGTGTTAATTGGGGTCCGCTTGGAAAACGGAATCTATGGTCACTCCCGTTTTTGCAACACCGATTTTGACGACAAGTTGGCTTGCTTGAATCTATCCGGCGTCTGAATGGGATTTTATTCCCGCGCCTTGATGAGTTCCGCGCCTGATGAACCTCCAGAAAATATACGGCTTCAATGAGCCTTTCCGTTTTACAGGTTCCTCAACAGGCCGGTGGGCCGTTAGTATCATCAATATCAGTATTCGCAAAACCAGATCAGTAATTCTTTAAACCGGTGTATTTCTGCCGTTATGCTACATAAGTTTGCTGTCGTGCCGTTAGGGCCCAGGCTATTCTGGCCAGCTTGTTTGCCAGAGCACAAGTGACGACAAAGTTGCTTTTCCGGCACAGTAAATCCCTGACCCAATCGGCCAATTTGCCAGACTGGTGTTCCAGTTTTTGTATGAATACCCTGGCACATTGAACCAACAAAGTTCGGATCTTTTTATTACCTCGCTTACTAATTCCCAGCAATGTCGTCCTACCTCCCGTGCTGTACTGCCGAGGTACAAGCCCTGTTGCCGCCGCAAAGTCACGGCTGCTGGCGTACTGCTTCCCGTCGCCAATCTCAGTTGAAATAGTACTCGCTGTCAGTGTTCCGACGCAGGGAATGCTCAGCAAGCGCTGTCCAACCTCATCTTCGTCCAACTTTCGTTTCAACTGGGATTCCAAATCTTTAATCTGCTCAACAAGATAGTGATAATGCTGTTGTAATTTCAGCAATAACTGGCTGAGGTAAAGAGGCAAACTATTATCCTCAAGAATGGTACTCAGTCGGCTAATAACGGCAGCTCCTCGGGGAACGCTAATGCCAAATTCCAGCAGAAAAGCATGCATTTGATTGGTTGTTTTTACCTTATCCTGAACCAGGGATTCACGGACACGATGCAGAGCCCGCATTGCCTGCTGAGATTCCGTTCTGGGCTGCACAAAACGCATAGACGGACGCGATGCAGCTTCACAAATAGCTTCGGCGTCGACAAAGTCGTTTTTATTGCTTTTAACGAACGGGCGGACAAATTGTGGTGATATCAGCTTTGGGGAATGCCCCAACTCTTCCAACTTGCGTGCCATAAAGTGAGAACCGCCACAGGCTTCCATTGCGATGGTTGTAGCGGGGCATGTCGCCAAAAATTCGATCAACTTTGGCCGGGTAAATTTTTTACGGTAAACAGCCTTCCCGCGACGATCCTGGCAATGAATATGGAAAGAGTTTTTACCCAGATGGGGTCGTCTCAGAAAACGGAATCTATGGTCACTCCCGTTTTTGCAACACCGATTTTGACGATAAGTTGGCTTGCTTGAATCTATCCGGCGTCTGAATGGGATTTTATTCCCGCGCCTCGATGAGTTCCGCGCCTGATGAACCTCCAGAAAATATACGGCTTCAGCGAGCCTTTCCGTTTTACAGGTTCCTCAACAGGCCGGTGGGCCGTTTGTATCATCAATATCAGTATTCGCAAAACCAGATGAATGATTGTTTAAACTGGTGTATTTCTGCCTTTATGCTTCGTAAGTTTGCTGTCGCGCCGTCAGTGCCCAGGCTATTCTGGCCAGCTTGTTTGCCAGAGCACAGGTGACGACAAAGTTGCTTTTCCGACACAACAACTCCCTGACCCAGTCGGCCAACTTGCCAGACTGGTGTTCCAGTTTTTGTATGAATACCCTGGCACACTGAACCAACAAAGTTCGGATCTTTTTGTTGCCCCGCTTGCTAATCCCTAACAATGTCGTCCGACCTCCCGTGCTGTACTGTCGGGGTACCAGCCCTGTTGCCGCCGCAAAGTCACGGCTGCTGGCGTACTGCTTCCCGTCGCCAATCTCAGTTGAAATAGTACTGGCAGTCAGCGTTCCAACGCAGGGAATACTCAGCAAGCGCTGTCCAACCTCATCTTCGTCCAACTTTCGTTTCAACTGAGATTCCAGATCTTTAATCTGCTCAACAAGATAGTGATAATGCTGTTGTAATTTCAGCAGTAACTGGCTGAGATAAAGAGGCAAACTACTGTCCTCAAGAAGGGTACTCAGTCGACTAATAACGGCAGCACCTCGCGGAACGCTGATACCAAATTCCAGCAGAAAAGCATGCATCTGATTAGTTGTTTTCACCTTATCCTGAACCAGGGATTCACGGACACGATGCAGAGCTCGCATTGCCTGCTGAGATTCGGTTCTGGGCTGCACGAAACGCATAGATGGACGTGATGCTGCTTCACAGATAGCTTCAGCATCAACGAAGTCATTTTTGTTGCTTTTAACGAATGGGCGGACAAATTGCGGTGATATCAGCTTTGGAAAATGCCCTAACTCTGCCAGCTTGCGTGCCATAAAGTGAGAACCGCCACAGGCTTCCATCGCGATGGTTGTTGCTGGGCATGTCGCCAGAAATTCGATTAGCTTTGGTCGGGTGAATTTTTTACGGTAAACGGCCTTCCCACGATGATCCTGACAATGAATATGGAAAGAGTTCTTACCCAGATCGATACCAATAAGCGCAATGTTTTCCATGATGGTTCTCCGAATGAAAGCCTGTCCTCAGCATAGTACTGGGAAGGAGGGAGTGACCATCTCATTAAATAAAGCACGCTAAGCGTGCGTGGAGGCTGGCACCCAGCGGTACAGCGTCGGAATGGACACGCCGAGGTTCTTGGCCACGTCCTTGGGCGGCACCCCGCTGGCCAGCAGCTTCTTGGCCGACTCGATCTTGCTGTCGGTCATCTTCGGCTTGCGGCCGCCTTTGCGGCCGAGCTGCTTGGCGACTTCCAGCCCGGCGCGGGTGCGCTCGACGGTCAGCTCGCGCTCCATTTCGGCAAGGCTCGCCATGACGTGGAAGAAGAACCGCCCGGATGGTGTGCCGGTGTCGATGGAGTCGGTGAGGCTCCTGAACTGGACACCGTGCTTGTGCAGATCGCCGACCAGATCGACCAGTTGCTTGACCGACCGGCCCAGCCGGTCGAGCTTCCAGACGACCAAAGTATCGCCTTCGCGCAGCATTTCGAGCGTCTTGGCCAAGCCAGGCCGGTCTGCCCGCGTGCCACTCACCTTGTCCTCGAAGACCTTTTTACATCCGGCCTTGCTCAAGGCTTCGCGTTGCAGCTCCAGGTTCTGATCCTGCGTCGAGACGCGCGCATAGCCAATCAACATGGCTTGTCTCGCGCCCGGTCGATGCGTTCCTGCATCGCCTGCATCACTTCTTCGTGGGTGTACGATCTGGCGTTGGCGTCGGTGGCTTGCCGCAGGGCTTCCTCAACCTCGCGCGTCATCCGCTCGTAATCCTCCGGCCACAGCGCTTGCTCCATGCGCAGCGACGCCTGACCCAGCAGGTGCAGCAGGCTGAACAGCCGCATGTCGTTGGTGGCGACGATGCGCTCCCGAATCTGCTCCTGAATAGCTTCGCTAGCCCGATGCGCTTGTGGTGTGGCAGTCCCCTCGTAGTCAGCGGGGAATTCCGCTTCCTCGGCAATCCTTGCCCAGGCGCTGGCCAGCGCCTCGATGGTTGACGTGCTCATTTCCGCCGCTCCTGTGCTCTTTGGCGAATCAACCGGCCAAGGGGCCTCGACGCGAAAACCAGCAGCATCACGCCTATCGGATACCAGGTCGAGAAGACCACCAAGGCATCGAAGGCTGGCCGTCCGGTGTTGGTAGGCAGTACGGCGGTCACAGCCATCAACCCGCCGACCGTCCAGATGATGCGCCACACGTAGGGCATCACGCGGGGCACGTAGCCGTCATCGAAAGCGGTCTGGTAGTAGCGGCGCAGGCCGCGCTCGGCAAGCGCCTGGCGCTGCCGCTCCGACAGCGCATCCGTCCGGCCATACCAGCGCCGGAATGGTGGACAGCGCAGCAGCAAAGGGGTGAAGAGGATCATCACCGCCACGATCGCGACACCCCACGCCATGACGGCGCCGGCATCGGGCCGCTTGGCGTTCTCGATCACGGGCGCGAAGACGCCCGGAGCACCGATCATCCAGAACAGCGCAATGTGCTGATGGAAGGAGAGCTTCATTTGCTCATCCACTTGCGCAGCAGGCGCTTTTTCAGGGAGGCGCGTTCTTGCGGGTTGCGTCCCTTGTGATTGGCGATGCGATCCGCCGTGGCGGCCTGGCGCTTGACGGGCCAGTAGGAGCGGCCATCCTTGCCCATCGACCAGACGCTGCTGGCCTGGTTTTCCAGCAGGGGCAGATGGGCGCTCAGGGCTTCGGGCGACGCGCTGGTCAGCGCCGTGCGCTCACGGGTGCGCCAGCGCTGATGCCAGAGCTTCTTGTCCTCGCGCTCGCTGCCGCAGGTCGTGTGCCCGACGATGGGTGTTTTGCGGCGGCTGCGGCTCATAACGTAGTGGTCTCCAAGAACATTCAGGACTGATCCCAGGCGTCGATGGTCAAGACCTGATCGGCAGGACAGGCGGCTACGCGGTCGGGAACTGGATGGTGTTCAGTCTCATGCCGACCCCATTCGATTGATCGCGTCGCTTGCGGCACGCTGCGACGCAAGGAGGTTTGCGACCTGGTTTAGCAGCCGTGTCCGCTGCATGTCTGTTACCTATCTCCCCGACCGCTCATTGGACCAACTCCAGAGATTGGGCTCTATCGCTCAGCCAATACGAAACCGGCATTGGCTGATGCCACAACCGAGACTAACACAAATGGCTCGGTACCTGTATTTCGCGCCCCGTGCACTTGGCCCGGTCTTGCCACGGCTATCTCACCTTCCCTGAGGGCACGAACAATCCCATTGCCCTGAAAGTAATCAGCCATTCCCGACAAAACAGTCCACGTGTCTTGGCCGTGAGGATGAATGTGAGCCGCAATTTCCTGCCCGGGATGGACATGCCAAACCACGATAATTGAGTCTCGGGTTTCAAGCACAACGGAACGAATAGGCTCGCCTTCGGACGGCTGAACATACTCGGCTACAGAAAATATTCTCGATTCAACAGTCATCGGAGATTCCTCTTTCACAGTTGTCGTTACGGTCTTCATCGTCGGCATCCTGACGCACGGCGGGCAATTGCTGGAGCAACGCCGGCAGCCATTCCTGTACCGTCTCCCACACCACATCGAGGTTGATGTCGAAATAGCCGTGAGCCATGCGATTACGCATATTGCGCATGCTGCGCCACGGCACGTCGGCATGCGCCTGGGTGAACTCGACGTAGCCATCCATCACCTTTGTGGCCGCCTCGCCGATGACGATCAGGCTCATGATGACGGCCTGCTGGGTGCGCTTGTCGGCCAAGAAGTCGTCCTTGGCCATCCCTTCCACGAAGCTGCGCGCATCGGTTGCGGCCTGCTGAATGTGGTCGAGGTAATCGGGCAGGCGGTTCTCGCTCATATCGGTTGCGCCTCCGCGAGCACCTTGGCCCGGAACTTCGGCGGCAGGTCGCCGGGAGTCAGCAGATCGACGTCAACGCCGAGCAGCGATTTCAGTTCTTCTTCCAAATCGCCCAAGTCCAACAACGTGGCACCGGGCAGCGCATCGACCAACAGGTCGAGGTCGCTGCCATCCCGGTCGGTGCCATGCAGCACCGAGCCGAAGACGCGCGGGTTCGCGGCGCGAAAGCGGCCTACCGCTTCACGCACTGCGCTTCGCTTCATGTCAAGCACAACAGACGGTCGCATGCGCATCCTTTCTTATCGAAACTCGTTGAGATGATATGCAATCAAGAATAGAATTTCAAGAACTATTTTCGAGAATCGCAATGCCTTGATTCCCGTGCCGCGCCGGTTGCCTTGGCGGGCTTGTCACAAACCTACGTTTTCAAGAAGAAGGAAACCGCATGCCCCGCCGTTCGATCCTCTCCGCCGCCGAGCGCGAAAGCCTGCTGGCGTTGCCGGACACCAAGGATGAGTTGATCCGTCACTACACGTTCAGCGAAAGCGACCTCTCCATCATCCGGCAGCGGCGCGGCCCGGCCAATCGGCTGGGCACTGTTGCAAATAGTCGGTGGTGATAAACTTATCATCCCCTTTTGCTGATGGAGCTGCACATGAACCCATTCAAAGGCCGGCATTTTCAGCGTGACATCATTCTGTGGGCCGTACGCTGGTACTGCAAATACGGCATCAGTTACCGTGAGCTGCAGGAGATGCTGGCTGAACGCGGAGTGAATGTCGATCACTCCACGATTTACCGCTGGGTTCAGCGTTATGCGCCTGAAATGGAAAAACGGCTGCGCTGGTACTGGCGTAACCCTTCCGATCTTTGCCCGTGGCACATGGATGAAACCTACGTGAAGGTCAATGGCCGCTGGGCGTATCTGTACCGGGCCGTCGACAGCCGGGGCCGCACTGTCGATTTTTATCTCTCCTCCCGTCGTAACAGCAAAGCTGCATACCGGTTTCTGGGTAAAATCCTCAACAACGTGAAGAAGTGGCAGATCCCGCGATTCATCAACACGGATAAAGCGCCCGCCTATGGTCGCGCGCTTGCTCTGCTCAAACGCGAAGGCCGGTGCCCGTCTGACGTTGAACACCGACAGATTAAGTACCGGAACAACGTGATTGAATGCGATCATGGCAAACTGAAACGGATAATCGGCGCCACGCTGGGATTTAAATCCATGAAGACGGCTTACGCCACCATCAAAGGTATTGAGGTGATGCGTGCACTACGCAAAGGCCAGGCCTCAGCATTTTATTATGGTGATCCCCTGGGCGAAATGCGCCTGGTAAGCAGAGTTTTTGAAATGTAAGGCCTTTGAATAAGACAAAAGGCTGCCTCATCGCTAACTTTGCAACAGTGCCCTCAGTCGCAATAAACCAGTCAGCCATGTTAGTTCCTTATTGAGAAATCCCGCCTACCATCATTCATTTTTAGCAGTCCCTGCCACTGTTAAAAAAAAGGAGGGGCTTAGCTGTAGCGGCTCGCGTTTGAAATCGGCCGTGCTCGCATTTGACACCGGTTTCGGCTCGAATTAACTGCAAATGACGGAGCGCACATGCTCTCAATATCTGCAAACGAGCTTGCAGTCGATGGCGCCAGCTCGCATTTCACCGCCGTCGGCTCACGCTAACTGCAAATGATGGCTTATATCGGCAAGCCCGCCGCCAGCATGCGCTCGCGGATCTCGGCCGTGTGCTTTGGTTCGAGTTGGTTGTTGAGCATCGCGCGAATCTCGGCCGACTTGGCGTCGAACTGTTCGGTCATGGGGGACCGCAAGGATTCCTACGTAAATGAGTTTAGCATTTCATTTCTCCCAGAATAAGCGGTGATGACGCGCCATTCAGCAATGTTTCAAATGTTGGTTCTAGTTACCGCACTACCGCCTGCCGGTTAGAGCAAGTTTTTTCGGGGTTGCCGTCCGGATCGCGGCAACAGGCTTGCGTGCAACCGGGGTGGGCGCGCGTATGGCAACAGGCTGCGTGTTGCCACTTCGCGTTGCCTGTGCACCGGAGACCAGTTTGAAACTGTCGACCAGCTGGGCCAGTTTTCCTGCCTGGCTTTGCATTTCCTCGGCAGCGGCTGCCGCTTGTTCGACCAGCGCCGCATTTTGCTGCGTCACCTCGTCCATCTGCGTGATCGCTTGATTGACTTGTTCGATTCCTTCGCTTTGTTCCTGGCTGGCCAAGGTGATGTCGCTCATGTAGCCGGCAACCTGTTTGACTTGTGTGACGATCTCATCCATCGTCTTGCCGGCATCGTCGACCAGCTTGCTGCCAGCCTCGACTCTCTCGACCGAGTCGCTGATCAGGGACTTGATTTCTTTGGCGGCGCCTGCCGAGCGTTGTGCAAGATTGCGCACTTCGGCGGCTACCACCGCGAAGCCGCGGCCCTGTTCGCCGGCGCGCGCGGCCTCGACTGCTGCGTTCAAGGCCAGGATGTTGGTCTGGAACGCGATGCCGTCGATGACGCCGATGATATCGACGATCTTGCGGGAGCTTTCCTTGATTGACCCCATCGTGCCGACCACCTGGCCGACCGCCTGGCCGCCTTTTATCGCAGTTTCGGATGCAGACGCAACCAGTCGGTTTGCCTCGCGTGCATTGTCGGCGTTCTGTTTCACGGTGCTGGTCAGTTCTTCCATCGAGGAAGCGGTTTCCTCCAGTGAGCTAGCCTGCGATTCGGTGCGGGCCGACAGGTCTGCATTGCCGGTTGCGATTTCCGCGGCGCCGCTATTGACGACATCGGTCGCTTCCTTGATCTGGCCGACCAATAGCTTCACATTAGTTTGCAGCACGCGCAGCGATTGGATCATCTGCGCCAGCTCATCGTCGCCATTGGCGTCGATCTTGGCGCTCAGGTCGCCCGCGCTCATCCGTTCGATGTCATGCTTGACGTTTTGCAGCGGCACGACGACGGCGCGGTACAGCAGGAATCCAGACACCAGGCCCAGGACGATGCCGAGGATGGAAGCGGCGCTCGACCATGCGTCGAATTGCTTGTTTCCAGAAGCCGAGAAGACCAGGTTTGCAATGAACAGAAGCGTCAGCAGCCCGGACGACAGCATGATTTTCGATCTGATCGACAGGATCGCCAGCCAGTCGAAGCGCCGGAAGAATGAGCGCGCGACGACCGAGCCTTCGTGCACCTGAAGTTCGTTGCTGCCACTTTTGATCGTGCGATAGGCTTTGTCAGCGGCAGCTACCTGCTCCCGGCTGGGCTTGACGCGAATCGATGTGTACCCGACCATTTTGCCGTTTTCCAGCATGGGCGCGGCATTGGCCTCGACCCAATAATAATCGCCGTTCTTGCAGCGATTTTTCACCAGGCCAGTCCACGCTTTGCCGGCCTTGATAGTGCTCCAGAAATCTTTGAACGCCTCAGCCGGCATATCCGGGTGACGCACGATATTTTGCGGCGATCCAATTAGTTCTTCTTCCGAGAAGCCGCTGATAATGCAGAAATCCTGGTTAACGTAGGTGATATTCCCGCTCAAATCAGTCTTGGAAACGACCGTTTCCGTGTCCTTCAAGATGTACTCGGAATTTGTTACTGGCATGTTGGTTCGCATTGCTTGCTCCCTGGACGGTGTGTTCTATTGCGGTTTTGGTTCGTTCGATTCGCAGCATGCGCGCGATTTTTGCACCGTCGCCGCATCGCTAAAAGCGAGCGCGGCGTTTCGGTGAATAGCGAGACGGAAGTCATGCCGCCAGTTTTTCGATCAAGCCCATTTCCGTGCTGGACATCAGCTTGTCGATATCGACCAGGATCAGCATGCGTTGTTCGACCGTGCCCAGACCGATCAGATAATTCGTATCCAGCGCCGAACCCATCTCAGGCGCAGGCTTAACTTGGTCCGGAGTCAGCGTGATGACGTCGGACACGCAATCGACCACCATGCCCATCACTCGACCGCCAATATTGAGGATGATGACGACCGTGAACTGATCGTAAGTCGGCGTACCGAGATTGAATTTGATGCGCATATCGATGATCGGCACGATGACGCCGCGCAGGTTGACGACGCCCTTGATGTAGTCCGGTGCGTTGGCGATGCGCGTGACGGCATCGTATCCGCGCAATTCTTGCACTTTCTGGATGTCGACACCGTATTCTTCGCTGCCGAGGTTAAAGGCGAGATATTCCATCGGCGCCGGGGCAGGTGCAAGATGCTGGGCTGGAGTGATGCTGGACATCGTATTCCGTCTCGTAACTGGTAGGGGCGCGCAGGCATATGCAGGCGCGCAAGGTCGGCAAATCGCTGCGGTTAGCAGCCTGTCGGACTTGAACTATAGGTGGACCGAGATTCTTTCTCTGACACCTTTGTGTTTTCATGGTAACGAAATTTGCATCTTTTGGATATGTTTTGGTGCCCAATGTTTTATTTAAACACCACAAAAAGTGGCACTGTTGCAAAGTTAGCGATGAGGCAGCCTTTTGTCTTATTCAAAGGCCTTACATTTCAAAAACTCTGCTTACCAGGCGCATTTCGCCCAGGGGATCACCATAATAAAATGCTGAGGCCTGGCCTTTGCGTAGTGCACGCATCACCTCAATACCTTTGATGGTGGCGTAAGCCGTCTTCATGGATTTAAATCCCAGCGTGGCGCCGATTATCCGTTTCAGTTTGCCATGATCGCATTCAATCACGTTGTTCCGGTACTTAATCTGTCGGTGTTCAACGTCAGACGGGCACCGGCCTTCGCGTTTGAGCAGAGCAAGCGCGCGACCATAGGCGGGCGCTTTATCCGTGTTGATGAATCGCGGGATCTGCCACTTCTTCACGTTGTTGAGGATTTTACCCAGAAACCGGTATGCAGCTTTGCTGTTACGACGGGAGGAGAGATAAAAATCGACAGTGCGGCCCCGGCTGTCGACGGCCCGGTACAGATACGCCCAGCGGCCATTGACCTTCACGTAGGTTTCATCCATGTGCCACGGGCAAAGATCGGAAGGGTTACGCCAGTACCAGCGCAGCCGTTTTTCCATTTCAGGCGCATAACGCTGAACCCAGCGGTAAATCGTGGAGTGATCGACATTCACTCCGCGTTCAGCCAGCATCTCCTGCAGCTCACGGTAACTGATGCCGTATTTGCAGTACCAGCGTACGGCCCACAGAATGATGTCACGCTGAAAATGCCGGCCTTTGAATGGGTTCATGTGCAGCTCCATCAGCAAAAGGGGATGATAAGTTTATCACCACCGACTATTTGCAACAGTGCCGTTCCAGGCATCCGGCAAGGCGATCAATGCCAAGGTGCGGCTGTTCGGGCGCATCGGCCAGGCGCTGATCGAGGCCAAGCAAGCGGGCCGCGATCCGTTCGCCGCCATCGAGGCCGTCATGTCCTGGGATGCTTTCGCCGAGAGCGTCACCGAAGCGCAGCGGCTCGCGCAACCCGAGGACTTCGATTTCCTGCACCGCATCGGCGAGAGCTACGCCACGCTGCGCCGCTACGCGCCGGAATTTCTCGACGTGCTCAAGTTGCGGGCCGCGCCCGCCGCCAAGGACGTACTCGACGCCATCGAGGTGCTGCGCAGCATGAACAGCGACAACGCCCGCAAGGTGCCCACCGACGCGCCGACCGAGTTCATCAAGCCGCGCTGGCAGAAGCTGGTGATGACCGACACCGGCATCGACCGGCGCTACTACGAACTGTGCGCGCTGTCGGAGCTGAAGAACGCGCTGCGCTCCGGCGACATCTGGGTGCAAGGCTCGCGCCAGTTCAAGGACTTCGAGGACTACCTGGTGCCGCCCGCGAAATTCGCCAGCCTCAAGCAGGCCAGCGAATTGCCGCTGGCCGTGGCCACCGATTGCGACCAGTACCTGCATGACCGGCTGACGCTGCTGGAAACGCAGCTCGCCACCGTCAACCGCATGGCGCTGGCCAACGAGCTGCCGGACGCCATCATCACGGAGTCGGGCCTGAAGATCACGCCGCTCGATGCGGCGGTGCCCGATACCGCACAGGCCCTGATCGACCAGACGGCGATGATCCTACCGCACGTCAAGATCACCGAATTGCTGCTGGAGGTAGACGAATGGACGGGCTTCACCCGGCACTTCGCCCACCTGAAGTCAGGCGACCTGGCCAAGGACAAAAACCTGTTGCTGACCACGATCCTCGCCGACGCGATCAACCTGGGCCTGACCAAGATGGTGGAATCGTGCCCCGGCACGACCTACGCCAAGCTGGCCTGGCTGCAAGCCTGGCACATCCGCGACGAAACCTACGGGGCGGCACTGGCCGAGCTGGTCAACGCGCAGTTCCGACATCCCTTCGCCGAGCATTGGGGCGACGGCACCACGTCATCGTCGGACGGCCAGAACTTCCGCACCGGCAGCAAGGCCGAGAGCACCGGCCACATCAATCCGAAATACGGCAGCAGCCCAGGGCGGACGTTCTACACCCATATCTCCGACCAGTACGCGCCGTTCCACACCAAGGTCGTGAACGTCGGCGTGCGCGACTCGACCTACGTGCTCGACGGCCTGCTGTATCACGAATCCGACCTGCGGATCGAGGAGCACTACACCGACACGGCAGGGTTCACGGACCACGTCTTCGCGTTGATGCACCTGCTGGGCTTCCGCTTCGCCCCGCGCATTCGTGACCTGGGCGACACCAAGCTCTACATCCCGAAGGGCGATGCCACCTACGAGGCGTTGAAACCGATGATCGGCGGCACGCTCAACATCAAGCACGTCCGCGCCCATTGGGATGAAATCCTGCGGATGGCCACCTCGATCAAGCAGGGCACGGCGACGGCCTCGCTGATGCTCAGGAAGCTTGGCAGCTACCCGCGCCAGAACGGCCTGGCCGTCGCCCTGCGTGAGCTGGGACGCATCGAGCGCACACTGTTCATCCTGGACTGGCTGCAAAGCGTCGAGCTGCGCCGCCGCGTGCATGCCGGGCTGAACAAAGGCGAGGCGCGCAACGCGCTGGCCCGCGCCGTGTTCTTCAACCGCCTGGGGGAAATCCGCGACCGCAGCTTCGAGCAGCAGCGCTACCGGGCCAGCGGCCTCAACCTGGTGACGGCGGCCATCGTGCTATGGAACACGGTCTATCTGGAGCGGGCCGCGAACGCCTTGCGTGGCCACGGTCAAGCCGTCGATGACGGCCTGTTGCAGTACCTGTCGCCGCTCGGCTGGGAGCACATCAACCTGACCGGCGATTACCTCTGGCGCAGCAGCGCCAAGATCGGCGCGGGCAAGTTCAGGCCGCTACGGCCGCTGCAACCGGCTTAGCGTGCTTTATTTAATGAGATGGTCACTCCCTCCTTCCCAGTACTATGCTGAGGACAGGCTTTCATTCGGAGAACCATCATGGAAAACATTGCGCTTATTGGTATCGATCTGGGTAAGAACTCTTTCCATATTCATTGTCAGGATCATCGTGGGAAGGCCGTTTACCGTAAAAAATTCACCCGACCAAAGCTAATCGAATTTCTGGCGACATGCCCAGCAACAACCATCGCGATGGAAGCCTGTGGCGGTTCTCACTTTATGGCACGCAAGCTGGCAGAGTTAGGGCATTTTCCAAAGCTGATATCACCGCAATTTGTCCGCCCATTCGTTAAAAGCAACAAAAATGACTTCGTTGATGCTGAAGCTATCTGTGAAGCAGCATCACGTCCATCTATGCGTTTCGTGCAGCCCAGAACCGAATCTCAGCAGGCAATGCGAGCTCTGCATCGTGTCCGTGAATCCCTGGTTCAGGATAAGGTGAAAACAACTAATCAGATGCATGCTTTTCTGCTGGAATTTGGTATCAGCGTTCCGCGAGGTGCTGCCGTTATTAGTCGACTGAGTACCCTTCTTGAGGACAGTAGTTTGCCTCTTTATCTCAGCCAGTTACTGCTGAAATTACAACAGCATTATCACTATCTTGTTGAGCAGATTAAAGATCTGGAATCTCAGTTGAAACGAAAGTTGGACGAAGATGAGGTTGGACAGCGCTTGCTGAGTATTCCCTGCGTTGGAACGCTGACTGCCAGTACTATTTCAACTGAGATTGGCGACGGGAAGCAGTACGCCAGCAGCCGTGACTTTGCGGCGGCAACAGGGCTGGTACCCCGACAGTACAGCACGGGAGGTCGGACGACATTGTTAGGGATTAGCAAGCGGGGCAACAAAAAGATCCGAACTTTGTTGGTTCAGTGTGCCAGGGTATTCATACAAAAACTGGAACACCAGTCTGGCAAGTTGGCCGACTGGGTCAGGGAGTTGTTGTGTCGGAAAAGCAACTTTGTCGTCACCTGTGCTCTGGCAAACAAGCTGGCCAGAATAGCCTGGGCACTGACGGCGCGACAGCAAACTTACGAAGCATAAAGGCAGAAATACACCAGTTTAAACAATCATTCATCTGGTTTTGCGAATACTGATATTGATGATACAAACGGCCCACCGGCCTGTTGAGGAACCTGTAAAACGGAAAGGCTCGCTGAAGCCGTATATTTTCTGGAGGTTCATCAGGCGCGGAACTCATCGAGGCGCGGGAATAAAATCCCATTCAGACGCCGGATAGATTCAAGCAAGCCAACTTATCGTCAAAATCGGTGTTGCAAAAACGGGAGTGACCATAGATTCCGTTTTCTGAGACGACCCCTGGCTGAACGATGTCAGAAAAGGAATAGCGCCCGGAATGACGGGAACGCCGCAGGGTTGCAGGTATTCCAGCGCCGCGCGATATTCACTCTCACTTTCACTTACCCCCGCAAACACCACCGCCATTTTATCTGTCGAATGCCCTTTGTTACGCAGCGCGTTTATAGCGGGTATGGCTTAGCAGCTACCGTGTTAAGTTCCCTGGTGTTGCTGAAATAACTGAAGAACATCCCCCTAAGCGTCAGCAGCAAGCTGCCGCCGCTAAGGCCCCGGAAATCACGCCCTTTACGTCGTAAACGCCGTAAAGCCCGCTCACCGGGGTTAAAAGGGATTACTTTAACTTCTTCATTGCTGTAAGCGGGTTAAGGCTAATCAGGGCAGGGGGAAGGGTGGCAGAATTTATAGCCAGGTAACCGGCTACGCCGGGCTTTCGGCGCCATTTGACTCCACTGATACATGCAGCTTCATCTGGCGCCTCCATGCCGCTAACGCGGCATCCGATGCTGTAGTCTTTAATGTCTGCTTTGTGCCAAATGCTGACGCTCAGGAATTGAGTTTCAGGTACTTTAAAAGCGAGGCTAGCGACTTGACAGGTCCAGCGTGACAACTAGGTGAGCGGGTTTCATCCCAGGGCATTGCATCATCAGTGCAGAAGTCTCCTGCACATTCCATTTCAAGACGTTCGTCAATTAAACCGACAGGAACCCAGACATAAGGTACGTCTCGCAGACTGTTAGGCACAGTTGAGCCACATACATTGCAAAAATCTGTACGGTACCCCGTTGGCTTAGACCATGAAGCAATGCAATTTTCCCCTTTAATCCAGCGAAACTCGCTGTCTTTGACTAGTGTGGCGAGATTGTAACCTACGCCGCTCTGCTTTCTGCATAGCGAGCAATGACAACGATAAAACACTGCTGGTTTATGAGTAAGTTCAAATTCAATTGTTCCACACAAACAAGATCCATTCATTTCAAAACCATTCCTGCAAGGCCTAAGAGATTTTATGAAACATTACCATCTTTTTTGTACTGAATAGGAGCGCTCTTTTTGGCAACTCAAAATCAGCTATCAGTCGGTCTGAATACCGCCTTTATCATCTGAGCGGGCTGGGCGTAAAACGCAGGCGACGTCGTAAAGGGCTGGCAACAGAACGTCTGCCGCTGCTCCGTCCGGCGGCGCCCAACCTGACCTGGTCGATGGATTTTGTCATGGACGCACTGGCCACCGGTCGCAGGATCAAGTGCCTGACCTGTGTGGACGACTTCACGAAGGAGTGTCTGACAATGACCATCGCATTCGGGATTTCAGGCGTTCAGGTCACGCGTATTCTGGACAGCATTGCACTGTTTCGAGGCTATCCGGCGACAATAAGAACTGACCAGGGGCCGGAGTTCACTTGCCGCGCACTGGATCAATGGGCTTTTGAGCATGGTGTTGAGTTGCGCTTAATCCAGCCGGGCAAGCCAACGCAGAACGGATTTATTGAGAGCTTTAACGGACGATTTCGCGATGAATGTCTGAATGAGCACTGGTTCAGCGATATCGTTCATGCAAGGAAAATCATTAATAACTGGCGGCAGGATTATAACGAGTGTCGTCCACATTCAGCACTGAATTATCAGACGCCATCAGAGTTTGCAGCACGGTGGCGGAATGGAAAATGTGAAGGTAAACAAACCGACATTACTAACTAACGGTTGTATCTAATACTGGGGGCAGGTCATTCCAGACTCAGATCAGGAAACATCTGTTTCAGTCGTCGGTTTACATCTTGCAGAACTTTTATCTTTTTAATATCAGCGGCTTCCATCCCGCTATATTTCGCCTTCCAGTTGTAGTATGAAGCTTCAGAGACCCGAACTCACGGTGGACTGCCCTTGACAGTACGCCCGGCTTCTGCTGACTTCAGTACGGCGATGATCTGGTGCTCAGTGAATCGGGTAATGGTGCCAACTTACTGATTTAGTGTACGATGGTGTTTTTGAGGTGCTCCCGTGGCTTCCATCTCCATCAGTTGTCCCTCCTGCTCAGCTACTGAAGGCGTGGTGCGTAACGGTAAAAGTACTGCCGGACATCAGCGCTATCTCTGCTCTCACTGCCGTAAAACATGGCAGCTACAGTTCACTTACACCGCCTCTCAGCCCGGTACACACCAGAAAATTATTGATATGGCCATGAATGGCGTCGGATGTCGCGCCAGTGCACGCATTATGGGCGTTGGCCTCAACACGATTTTACGACACTTAAAAAACTCAGGCCGCAGTCGGTAAACTCACGCATACAACCGGGCAGTGACGTCATTATTTGCGCGGAAATGGACGAACAGTGGGGTTACGTCGGCGCTAAATCACGCCAGCGCTGGTTGTTTTACGCGTATGACAGGATACGGAGGACGGTTGTGGCGCACGTATTCGGTGAACGCACGTTGGCCACGCTGGAGCGTCTTCTGGGCCTGCTGTCGGCCTTTGAGGTCGTGGTATGGATGACGGATGGCTGGCCGCTTTATGAATCACGCCTGAAGGGAGAACTGCACGTTATCAGCAAGCGATATACGCAGCGCATTGAGCGGCATAACCTGAATCTGAGGCAGCATCTGGCAAGGCTGGGCAGGAAGTCACTGTCGTTCTCAAAATCGGTGGAGCTGCATGACAAAGTCATCGGGCATTATCTGAACATAAAACACTATCAGTAAGTTGGAGTCATTACCGTGTTATGTTAGGTATAGGATTACGTCATTTTAAGATTACTAGGAGTTGTTACCAATGATTGAATTGTATTCAAGAGGTATAAAACTGGATGACCTTCAATTTATAACAGATGAACTTAAGGAAGGAGCGCGAGCAGGGCATTATGCGAAGGAATTACTAGACCCGGTATCATTTAACGGGCTTGTAGAGAGCCTTAGAAAAACTATTTCGATGATTGAGTCAGGTACGGAAATGGCCGACTATATTTACATTCTAGCCGAGCTTCATACAGATAAGCCTGTTGGTTATATCTGGTTCCAGACACAGGCCGCCCCGAATGGATTTTTATTTCTTGAGATAAAGGCTTTTGGCGTAGGAGAAAAGTTTCGAGGGGATGGTATCGCTTCACAATTCCTGTCTGACTTTCTCCACCTTTTTGCCAAACATCCACTTGAAGCCAGATGCTTCTCATCTTCGTCACAAATGGCCGAGATGCTCAAGAGGCGAGGATTTACACTCGATGCTGTATTGCCATCAGGAACTCAGGTTTTGATCAGAAGACCTTTGTTATAAATGACGTGACACCGTAACAAGAAAACATTGCTTAACGTGAGTTTTCGTTTCACTGAGCGTCAGACCCCTAACACACCATAATCACTAAAAAGGGGGGCTTTTGACGCAAAATCGAAGCGAAACCGGAAACTTGATTTTGTTAACAAATTAGCAACAAAAAAATAGCCGTAAATGACTCTAAAAAGATGATCTTTTAGGAGATTGAAGGGCATTTCAGGACGAACCCTGATCGCGTGGTGCCGATAACGTCCATTATGTTAAATCGAGGCGTTTTTGAGGAATTTTTCACTTCGAAAGCACATTTTGTCCATGATGGGGCGGGGACGGTTCGAACGGCAGCAGGAGACACTATATACGGTAGCAGTCGCAGCTGGTTTGGATACCATATATTGATTATCCACAGAATCAGGGGATAAGTACGGGATAACTGGACCACCCACCTGTATGTCTAGGTTTCCCGATGCTTTATCTTTGTGTTAGTGAGAATAACGTCAGTACAATGACGATTCCTATATAATGTTTTTCCCCGATAACTCCCACGGAAGCCGGTAGTGAACATCAGCGAAGTAACTAAATGGAAAGATTTTGCGCACCCGGACGGTGAAACGCGTGATCTATCCTTCCTCGATGCTCATGAGGTGACGTATACGCATACCGCACCCGGCAAGCCGGACAAGGTTTATCGTTTTCTCGTCACATATTCATGTCATTGTTTCTGTAAGGATTACGAGTACCAGTCAGATGAGGATAAAGCGGCGTTGATGTATCATGCCGTGAAGGAGAGCCGTCCATTCTGCGAACGTCGCTACCAGCTCGCCAGGCAACATCTGCGGGGTATTATAGAAACGCTGGGGCAAAGAAAAGTGATCCACGCGGGTTACGGGAGTTATGCCACGGTTGAGGTTCAACTCGCGAACGGCGAGACGGAACATTATTTTGTGGCTTTTAAAGCGTTCCGGGAGAAGAAAAAACTGCGCCTTCACATCAGTAGCGCTTACCCGGTGGAAATAACTTCACGCGGAAAATCGGTTAGTTTCTTCGTCATTGCGCACAACCTGCTTACAGGAAAGCCACTTCCTCAACCCCCAAAATAACAAAACCCACCTCTAGGGTGGGTTTCGCCAGGTAGTTAAACCTGGTATTCAGAGCGCCATTACCGGACTTGGCCTGGACCAGTGATAGGAACTGCTTACTAACGCTGGTTGCGGGATGTCTGAATTGCTTCAGTCTGCTGCATCCTTACGGAAGACTTCACTCTTCCGTGAAGTAATAATACTACCCTAATACTGGTTGATCAACTTAAGGTTACTTTTAGCGGTTACAGGCTAACTTCTTATCGGTCTCTTGCAGCCCTTACCAGTTGCGGGTTGTTGCGGGTACTAAGCTGATAGAACCTAAAGTCTAAACTGGTCTATCGTCGAACTCGCCTGTTCTGGCATCGGTGACAATGTGCGTCACCACGCCCCAGATCTCGATACCTTCATCCTCATTATCCGGCAGGGCGCGGACGTTCTCCGGCCTGTCCAGCTCCTGTAGATATCTGGTCGGATGGAGACGCAGTCGCATGATCCGGAATTCATCTTCCAGCACACAGAGCACCAGGGAGCCGTCAACCGGCCGCGCGCCGAAATCCACGATCAGCAGCGAATCCTGCCTGATGCCCTCCCGGAATGAGATGCAGTCGCTGCGGAACAGGAACACGCCCGGACGCCCGGTTTTACAGTAGCTGTCCAGCGAGAGGCGACTTTCCTGGTAATCCATTGCCGGTGATGGAAACCCCATATCAGCGCCCTCCGTTCGGATTAAACAGCTGGAACGTCCGGTTTTCTCCCTCATTAGGGGAGACGTCCCGGAACACCGTTACATACGTTTCTATCCACTGGTTAGCCTGGCGGGGCGTCCAGTGCCAGTTGAACTTGTGCAGCTCCCGGACAAAGGCTGCGGTCGTTACGGTCTGACGGCCATCCTGTTCGCGGGTGATGGCCGCACGCCAGGCAGCGTCAATTTCATAGCGTCGTGGCATCAGATTAACCTCTTTATACTGTATATACATACAGTATAAAGGGCGGTGGAATTTCTGCAAGTGATGGGGAAGTGCCGGTCAGAACATCCCCGAAAACAAACCGCCCCCGGATTCAGGAAGGGCGAACTGACCGGCTGTGGCAGTGTAACACCGCACGCCACAAAGGCAGCACTGACGTCGTCAGTGCTTTTTTTTACCTGTCCTCCGGACGCTGAAAGGCGGTTTCACCCGTGCAGCTAAAGGGGCGGTAAGTCCGGGTGTGCACATCGTCATTTTCTCCTGTGATGCCTTTCTCCTGCGTATCAGCTTCCGGTAATCGTCCCCCGTCACAACCTGGTCAGCAAGGGTAAATGGCACGCTGCGCGCCCTTGCTGACCAGAACGACTCCGGGCAGGCCGAACCGTCAGGTGATACGAAGACGAAATTCACACTGACGGAGAAACGACCATGACGATGAAACTGCACACCCCGACAACCGCCCCTAAAGCTGCACCGGCGACCAGCGTATCCCCGCTGGAGCAGTCAGGCTCCCCAAAAACGAAATTTCCTGAAATCAAAACCGTCAAAACGGCGGTGGTTAAACTGATCAGCGACATCGAGGGCAACGGCCGTTAAGGTGCACCGGCACGCCCTGGTTTATCAGATACGTCACGGCGGTGTAGCGGTCGCTGTTCGCCTTTTCGTCGGCCACCACGCGCACGGCCACGCCGCGCCGGTTAGCACCGGCGAGCGCCGTCGCGACCGGCTTACTGGTGAAGCTGTAGGCCGCGACGTCAATGCTCTGCCTGGCGTTGTTTATGGCGCCGAGCACAATTTCAAGAGCAGGGCGCCCGTCAGACGGCGAAAAACCCGCCGTCAGGACGGGCGCGGCGGTGGCGAACACGGGCACGCAGAGGGCGGCGGCCAGCACCAGAAGGGTGGTTTTACGCATAGTTGTCCAGCTCCAGGCTTTTCAGTTCATCGAGGGTGTAAAAGCGGAAAACGTCGCGGTGTTTTGCCTCCAGTTGCACATGCTGGTTTTTCACGATCACGCTGGCGATGCTGTCGAAAATAATCTTCAGGGCGCGCTTTTTCGCCTCGTCCGGGGCGACGTAAAACGCGTACCGCCATTTTTTATCGCTGATAGCCAGCAGGTGGCTCGCCATGATGGACTGATAATGTAGTGCGTCATCTGCTGCCCGTTCTTTTTCCCGCCAGGTAAGCCGGTATTTGATGGCATAAGCCCGACTTCCTCCATCTTCGCGCCCCATACACGATCATGATAGCCGCCCCGGCATTTTTTAACGGGGCGTAATGCTGCCACACGTGCACCATTTCATGCACCAGTGTTGACAGAGTATCGGCCACCGAAGTAATCGGGATTCATCGCCAGCTCCGATACGCTGGATTCCCCTGTGAAGCGTTCAGGCGCGAAATAACCAAAGGTGTTACGACCGCGCTGTAACGTAATCAGCAGATCCGGCAGAGCCTTATCAAAGAGGGAAAGATTGAACCAGTCATAAGCCTGTTGAAGCTCACTGTATGCCTTAATTGGCCCAACGGGAGCGAACGCGCAATTTCACGACATTTGCTGATATCCGAAAGCGAGCGTTTTCGTACACTGCTTACAGTACCTGTCCAAAACTTAGTGAAATTAGTTTCGTACATGCGTTATAATTCGTACATCCATTTCGTACATAAAATTATGCCATGTCACGAGTTTTTGCTTACTGCCGTGTATCCACCCTGGAACAGACCACTGAAAACCAGCGCCGGGAAATTGAAGCCGCCGGTTTTGCCGTCAGACCTCAGCGACTGGTCGAAGAACATATCAGCGGTTCAGTGGCCGCCAGCGAACGCCCCGGTTTCGCCAGACTACTTGACCGTATGGAAAATGGCGACGTACTGATTGTCACCAAACTTGACCGTCTGGGACGCAATGCGATGGACGTACGAAAGACCGTGGAACAGCTGGCAAAGTCAGACATTCGGGTTCACTGCCTGGCGCTGGGCGGTGTTGATCTTACCAGCCCGGCGGGGAAAATGACCATGCAGGTGATTTCGGCGGTGGCCGAATTCGAACGTGACTTGCTTCTTGAACGTACTCATTCTGGTATTGCCAGGGCAAAGGCAGCAGGAAAACGCTTCGGGCGTCCACCTGCATTGAATGAAGAACAACGGCAGGCGGTGATCATCCGTCTGAAAGCCGGAGACAGCATCAGTGCTATTGCCCGTCAGTTCAGTACGACGCGGCAAACTATTCACAGAATAAAGGCGGCAAGTTCATCCTGTTAATCCGGATGATTTTATAGCCTGAAGGGGCAAATAACAGGCCCAGATGTTTCATACAGCCAGTCTCAGGAGGAGCTTCATGGCACCGTTAACAAAAAAACAAACCGCACAGCTTTCAGAGATGAGTCATGACGTGCTGGTCAATATTATTTATGACCTGATACAGGATAATAAGCAGGCCAGGACCACACTGGTGAATGGGTATCTGCTATCGGCAGCAGAGGTACTTAAAGCCGTCGAGAAGGAGTATGCCAGACGAGCCAAAAGCAAACGTTTTTATGATTACTATGATGCCGATGCCTTTTTTGACGAGCTGACACGCAGTATAGCGAACCCCCTTGTGGGTATCGCCCACGAGCTCCCCGAGCAAGCGGAAAGTCTGAGCGTAAAAATGATGCTTGAGTTCGAAAAATTCACCGGGAACGTGGACACTTCCAGCGGAAGCTGGATGAGCTACTATACCATTCTGTTGGATGCGTGGATGAAATCACTGGAAGCACAAAAAAACAACGATCCAGTATCCATTGCTAAAAAAATATTCACCGTTGTTGAAAGAGAATTCTATTTTGGAATTGAGATATTTAAAAAATACCGGACATTACTCGGCACGGATATTTTACGTGTAATCCGTGATATGTATTATCAAAAACAATCCCTCCGGGAAGCTCTTGGTCTCAGCATGATAATAAAAGACCTTGATTTTCTGACGATGGCGTTTAAAAACGATGAATTTTGCCATTCCACCCATTATTTTGATTATGTCAGATTACTTATGGAAGACCTGCGGTCCGACGATGCACTCGCTGTATTAAACAGCCAGCGGATTGACGATGAGGAGATCACAGATAACATAATATGGAATGAACTCTTCATTCAGGCCCTGATTGAAGAAGGGAGAAAAGAGGAAGCGAAAGCCCACTGTATTACAGCATTCACTTTTCAATGCGATACACGTTTTTATCATCTGTACACAAAAGCCGCTGAAAAAGATGTCGATCACAGCCCTGCATTCCTGAAAATAGCAAAAGATACAGGGTTAGCGCCGTATGTCTGCTTTGCGTCAGACATCGAACGGTATGATTTAATCGACGCCTGTATTATGGCCATGCCAAAAAACAACCTCACCGACTCGCTGGCTTATATCACCCATTCATTTTTACGGACATTATCCAGCACCCTGTATAAACACGGCTATGCGCATACGGCGACCCTGTTGCGTCGCTTTTTGGTGGAGGACAACATTCAGCAATCAAAAAGCAAGTATTACAGCCATGCCGCCTCAGACATGAAAAAAGCCATCGATTACGGCGAAGGTCTGGAAGATTGCCCTCAGCTTCCGGAAACAGAGGACTACCTCAGAACGCTCTACGAACAACATAAACGTAAAACCGCACTCTGGCCGTTGATGGCAAATAAAATCAAAGGATTATCAGTAGGAAAGGACGGTATCCGTTATAACGGAGATGCCTCATGACATCACAGGAACTGTATGACCACGCGGTGTCACTACTGGCAAGGCGGGATTACGCATCCGGTGAGTTGGCCCGGACACTGAGTAAGATGACGGAAAACAGAGAAAAGATCGACAAGGCGTTGTCGAGGCTGGTTGAGTGTGGTTATCTGGATGATAACCGACTGATAACGCACATGATTGATAAACATGTTCGAAAAAAACATGGCCCGGCCAGAATCAAACAGGAGATCAGGCAAAAAGGTTTTTCTCCGGAGTTGGTCGAGCAGATGCTGGAGAAAGTGGATGTGGACTGGTATGCCATGGCAAGGGAACTGAAAGTCAGTAAATTTGGTGATGCGGTGGCATCAGAAGCCAAAGAAAAAAACAAACAGATCCGCTACCTCCAGTACAAGGGGTTTTCGATGGACATGATATTTGAGGCGTTAAGCTGAGCATGGTTTGCTGTCGGTGCGCCATCCGAGACAAATGTCGTCATATTGTAGCTTCGCTCCCATTACCCCTAATTGCGGGTTTGATATCGGACATAACACTATTTCCATAAGAATTGTATTGCACAATACAATTGTAGGGTTTGGCGGCAATCCACACCGTGACCGAAGTCATATTATTATATAATTATATAAAAATAGAAGGTGATATTATCGACGGTTCGTAGGGAAAGGCGGGGGAAATGGAAAGATGTTAAATTTGTTAAAACCTCCGAGGTTCTTAACAAAAAATTAACCATGCGGTATCGGCCAGTTTGACCTGATATCACGTATACAAATGACGCCTTGAAGCGAGAAAACAGCGCTAATCGCTATTTGTTATATAGAAATCGTGGATTTAACATAAAAGGCATTTGGCGAACCAAATTTTGACATAAATCAGAAAAATCAGCCCCCACTGCACAGCGGCGATATGTGCAATGTATTGCGGCCATTGCAGTCACAGCCTGAGAAATTTTCTGGGAAATAGAAATAACTTCAATGATATTATATATAAAGAAAAGCTTCGGGAAACCGGTAATGGTGCCAACTTACTGATTTAGTGTACGATGGTGTTTTTGAGGTGCTCCCGTGGCTTCCATCTCCATCAGTTGTCCCTCCTGCTCAGCTACTGAAGGCGTGGAACGCACGTTGGCCACGCTGGAGCGTCTTCTGGGCCTGCTGTCGGCCTTTGAGGTCGTGGTATGGATGACGGATGGCTGGCCGCTTTATGAATCACGCCTGAAGGGAGAACTGCACGTTATCAGCAAGCGATATACGCAGCGCATTGAGCGGCATAACCTGAATCTGAGGCAGCATCTGGCAAGGCTGGGCAGGAAGTCACTGTCGTTCTCAAAATCGGTGGAGCTGCATGACAAAGTCATCGGGCATTATCTGAACATAAAACACTATCAGTAAGTTAGAGTCATTACCGTTTTGCATGTTCTAATCATAGAAAGGTTTAATTTCAAAAAATTATAATGCTGACCTGGAGACCTGAATATGTATTCATTTATTGCGCGACAGCCTATTTTTGACAGGAAAATGCAGACCGTCGCATATGAATTGCTTTTCAGGGACGGAATGAAGAATTCTTTTCCCGATGTTTCGCCTGAATATGCAACTTCCAGGGTGATTTCCGACCAGTTTTTATGCATTCCGATTCCCCGCATCGCTGACAATCACAGCTCATTTATCAATGTTCCGCACCGGATGATAATCAGCGGGCTTGGCGATACCTTGCCGAATGATAAAGTGGTTATAGAGATCCTTGAGGATGCCATTCCTGATGACGAGCTTTTCCTGGCGGTCAGGGAACTTCACGACAATGGCTATCAGCTTGCACTTGATGATTTCACGCTGGACAGCGCCTGGGACCGGTTTATGAGATATATTTCGGTCATTAAATTTGATGTTCGGGAAAAAACTTACCATGAGATTGATCGCTATCTCACCGAGAAAAAGCACTTGCTTCACGGCATAAAATTTCTGGCTGAAAAAGTTGAAACAAGAGAAGAGTTTGAGCTTTACAGCCAGGCCGGATTTGTTCTTTTTCAGGGGTTTTTCTTCAGCAGACCGGAGATCATCCGAAACAAATGCCTTTCTCAGAATCCGATGGTGCTTTCCAGCCTGATGATGGAAGTTAACAGGGAGAGCCCGGACTTTACCGTGCTTGAGCGATTACTGAAAAATGACCTGACTTTATCATATAAAATAATGCGTTATGTAAAAAACATGCTGTTCAAATCACACGGTATTACTCCGTCAGGGGAACTTACTCTGAAAGAAATGCTGATGTATCTGGGGTATAACGAAATCCGCCGTTTTGTTTCGGTGGCTGCTCTTTCCAGCATCGGGGTTTCGGGTGTCAGCGAACTTTATCGTCTGAGTATGGTTCGTGGAAAATTTTGTGAATTAATTGCCGGGAAATTAAACCTCGCTTCATTATCCTATAACGCGTTTGTTTGTGGTTTGTTTTCTTTGCTGGATGTTATTCTCGAGCAGCCCATGGATGATTTAATTCAACAGATATCGGTTCCCGGAAATGTCGCCGATGCTCTTTGCCTGCATAAAGGTGAGCTTTTTGACATACTTAATCTTTCTTTGTGTTATGAGAAGCTTAGCTGGGAAGAGACGGCTGAAATATGCAGAACACTGAATATCTCTGAGTTCTCTGTTATAGAAACAATGCAGAAAGCCACTAAATGGGCTGATGAGCTCGCTGTATGTTAGCTATTTGACTCATATGGTTAAAGATGGTAATGACTCCAACTTACTGATAGTGTTTTATGTTCAGATAATGCCCGATGACTTTGTCATGCAGCTCCACCGATTTTGAGAACGACAGCGACTTCCGTACCAGCCGTGCCAGGTGCTGCCTCAGATTCAGGTTATGCCGCTCAATTCGCTGCGTATATCGCTTGCTGATTACGTGCAGCTTTCCCTTCAGGCGGGATTCATACAGCGGCCAGCCATCCGTCATCCATATCACCACGTCAAAGGGTGACAGCAGGCTCATAAGACGCCCCAGCGTCGCCATAGTGCGTTCACCGAATACGTGCGCAACAACCGTCTTCCGGAGCCTGTCATACGCGTAAAACAGCCAGCGCTGGCGCGATTTAGCCCCGACGTATCCCCACTGTTCGTCCATTTCCGCGCAGACGATGACGTCACTGCCCGGCTGTATGCGCGAGGTTACCGACTGCGGCCTGAGTTTTTTAAATGGCGGAAAATCGTGTTGAGGCCAACGCCCATAATGCGGGCGGTTGCCCGGCATCCAACGCCATTCATGGCCATATCAATGATTTTCTGGTGCGTACCGGGTTGAGAAGCGGTGTAAGTGAACTGCAGTTGCCATGTTTTACGGCAGTGAGAGCAGAGATAGCGCTGATGTCCGGCAGTGCTTTTGCCGTTACGCACCACCCCGTCAGTAGCTGAACAGGAGGGACAGCTGATAGAAACAGAAGCCACTGGAGCACCTCAAAAACACCATCATACACTAAATCAGTAAGTTGGCAGCATCACCGACAAAAGGCTGCCTCATCGCTAACTTTGCAACAGTGCCCTTATTCGCACCTTCCTTAGCAAAACAGAAAGCTGGCACTAAATAAAAATCCGTTTCTGCCGATACTGCCTCTGCGGGCTGTGCCTATTTCAGGCCAATGGACTCTCACCCGTTAAGAGATGGGGAAAATGAACTGGCAGCGCTTCAACAAAGTAAGTAGTTTTTCAGGAGAAACCAGTGGCATAGTAAAGAAAAATTTTATTATTACCGCGGCGTTGCTGAGCAGTCTCTTTCTGGCGGCAATAGTGAATCTTTTATATATCGCGGATAATCTTAATAATAAAGCAGACGCGCGCAGCAGTTTACTTTTGCAAAAAGCCCTCACTAACCGGCAGGAAAAGATACGCACAAATTTAATGGATAATGCCGACTGGGGCGAAGCGTATAATAATTTGCACAAGCAGGTTAATGTTAAATGGGCATGGGACAGCCAGAACCTTGGCGAATCGCTTTACACGAATTACCAGTATGAAGGCGTATTTGTTTTGTCTCCCGCCGGGGAGACGCGTTATAGCGTCATTGAAGGGAATCTTGTCAGCCAGCCTTTCGAGAAATGGCTCAACCGGAACATCACCAAAGAACTTTTTAACGACCTCTCACAAAGCCAGGGTAAAGCCGTCTCACGCCTTATGATGACCAACGGGCAACTCACCTTACTGGCGGCGGCCCGGATCACGTCGGGAGACGATGAAAGCATCACGCCGGTGGCGGGAGACGCCTCGGTACTGATTTTCGCCGATGTGTTAACGCCCGTTAAACTGGAGAAAATGGGCAACGAATACGGCATTCATAATGCGCATACGTTCGGCAGAATGGAGCCGCACCTGAAAGCCGACTACCGGGAAGCTCAGCTTATTTTACCCATTGATAATGGCGATGTTCTGATTGAGTGGCGAAGCGACGATCCGGGCAGAGCGCTGATGAACCGGGAGCTGCCGTTAATCATCATTCTGATGTTATCGACCATTGCGTTTACCTGGTTGATGCGGCGTGGTGCGTTAATCAAAGCGCAAATTAATGACGAAAATGTTTTCCTGCTTGAGCAAAGCCGACAAGCGCTTACGGCAAGCGAACGGCGCTTTCGCGACGTCATCGAAGCCACCACCGACTGGATTTGGGAAGCGGACAGCGAGGCACGGCTAACGTGGTTAGCCGACCGTTTTTCCGGCGTTACCGGTCATCATTCTGACGACTGGCTTGGGCGGAACATGTTGGATTTCATCCACAGCGACAAAATCCTTTTTCATCACTGGCTGCTGAATCCGCAGACGAGCAGTAATTACACGCTCAAAAAGGCCCGCTATTTCTCAGCTCAGGGCCATCAGCGTTACTGCAATGTGGTGGCGAAGCGCGCCATTATGGATGATGGTTCCATGGGTTTTCGCGGTACGGTGACCGATGTCACTCTGGAAGTGGAGGCGCAGGAGCGTGCCGAGTATTTATCGCAGCATGATGAATTAACCGGCCTGCCAAACCGGGTCAGAATGAAAGAGTTTCTGGAAAGTGAGCTGCGTTCTTTACCCGATCCGGATCATCCCCTGGCCATGATCAGCCTCGACCTGGATAAATTCAAACCGGTAAATGATTTATTCGGCCACAATGCGGGCGATGCGTTACTCAATGAAGTCGCCAGCCGGTTGCGGTCCTGTACCCGTAAAATCGATCTGGTTGCCCGGCAGGGCGGAGATGAGTTTATCCTTATTCTGCCGGATATTTATGTGCGTAAAGACATAGAGACGCTCTGCCAGCGCATTGCCAGTGAAATAAGCCGGCCTTTTATCGTTAACGGCAATGAAGTGTATATCAGCGTGAGTATGGGGATTGCACTGGCGCCTCAGGATGCAATGAACGCCAGCGATCTGATTCGGTTATCCGATATCGCATTGTATAAAGCGAAAAATACCGGTCGCAATAACTGGGTGTTTTACGAACCCAACATGGGCGAGTACTTAATTCAGCGCCGGGAAATGGAAAAAGAGTTTCGTGAAGCGTTATGCACAGACCAGTTTCAGCTGGTTTATCAGCCCCGTTACGACATTAAAACCTCGCGTATCGCTGCTGTCGAAGCACTGGTTCGCTGGCAGCATCCGCGTCTCGGTTTACTGATGCCGGATCAGTTCATCCCGCTTGCGGAAGAGACGGGCCTGATCGTTGCCATGAGTGATGTGGTGCTGGAGAAAGCCTGTAAAGATATGGTGCATCTCTCGCCCGATTTGGTTATTTCGGTCAATATTTCGGCGGTGGAGTTTAATACCCGTGGCCTGGCGAAACGGGTAAAGGCTGCGCTGCAAAAATCGGGGCTTAAACCGTCCCGGCTGGAGTTAGAAATTACCGAAAACGTGACGATTTCCAATCCGGATATCACGCTGGAAACCATGAAGCAGCTGAAGGATATCGGCGTACGCTTTTTGATTGATGACTTTGGAACCGGCTACTCGGCATTAAGCTATCTGAAACGCTTCCCGTTCGACGGAATAAAGCTGGATAAATCTTTTGTGTTCGCCATGGAGGAATCGGAAAACGCCAAAATCATCGTTGAGAATATTATCGGCCTTGGCAAAGCCTATTCGCTGGCTGTCACCGCTGAAGGCGTGGAAACGGCGGAGCAGTTGAAAAGGCTTAAACATTATCACTGTGACGAGGCGCAAGGGTATTTCATCGGGAAGCCTGTCGCGCTTGATGCGTTAAATTTAGAGGCACTGTTGCAAAGTGAGCGATGAGGCAGCCTTTTGTCTTATTCAAAGGCCTTACATTTCAAAAACTCTGCTTACCAGGCGCATTTCGCCCAGGGGATCACCATAATAAAATGCTGAGGCCTGGCCTTTGCGTAGTGCACGCATCACCTCAATACCTTTGATGGTGGCGTAAGCCGTCTTCATGGATTTAAATCCCAGCGTGGCGCCGATTATCCGTTTCAGTTTGCCATGATCGCATTCAATCACGTTGTTCCGGTACTTAATCTGTCGGTGTTCAACGTCAGACGGGCACCGGCCTTCGCGTTTGAGCAGAGCAAGCGCGCGACCATAGGCGGGCGCTTTATCCGTGTTGATGAATCGCGGGATCTGCCACTTCTTCACGTTGTTGAGGATTTTACCCAGAAACCGGTATGCAGCTTTGCTGTTACGACGGGAGGAGAGATAAAAATCGACAGTGCGGCCCCGGCTGTCGACGGCCCGGTACAGATACGCCCAGCGGCCATTGACCTTCACGTAGGTTTCATCCATGTGCCACGGGCAAAGATCGGAAGGGTTACGCCAGTACCAGCGCAGCCGTTTTTCCATTTCAGGCGCATAACGCTGAACCCAGCGGTAAATCGTGGAGTGATCGACATTCACTCCGCGTTCAGCCAGCATCTCCTGCAGCTCACGGT
This sequence comes from Phytobacter sp. MRY16-398, assembly GCF_003925915.1. Taxonomy (NCBI): domain Bacteria; kingdom Pseudomonadati; phylum Pseudomonadota; class Gammaproteobacteria; order Enterobacterales; family Enterobacteriaceae; genus Phytobacter; species Phytobacter sp. MRY16-398. Next base: position 67,656 of record NZ_AP018757.1, read on the forward strand.
AACTGATGCCGTATTTGCAGTACCAGCGTACGGCCCACAGAATGATGTCACGCTGAAAATGCCGGCCTTTGAATGGGTTCATGTGCAGCTCCATCAGCAAAAGGGGATGATAAGTTTATCACCACCGACTATTTGCAACAGTGCCGGATTGAGCGGCGTGGCATGGTCAGTCTTCCCGCAGGTACTGGTACAAGGTTTCGCGGCTGATGCCGAAGTCACGGGCCACCAAGGTTTTCTGGTCGCCTGCCGCAACTCGCCGTTTCAACTCGGCAATTTGTTCGCTGTTCAGCGATTTCTTTCGTCCCCGGTAGGCCCCGCGCTGCTTAGCCAGCACGATTCCCTCGCGCTGACGTTCGCGGATCAGAGCGCGCTCGAACTCAGCAAAGGCTCCCATGACCGACAGCATCAGATTGGCCATCGGTGAGTCCTCGCCGGTGAACGTTAGCCCTTCTTTGACGAACTCCATGCGCACGCCCCGTTGTGTCAGCCCTTGGACGATGCGGCGCAGGTCATCAAGGTTGCGTGCCAACCTGTCCATGCTATGCACCACCACGGTGTCGCCCTCGCGGACGAAGGCCAGCAGCCTTTCAAGTTCGGGACGTTGTGTGTCCTTGCCTGAAGCCTTATCGGTGAATACCTTGCCGACTTCTATTTGTTCCAGTTGTCGATCAGGATTCTGGTCGAAGCTGCTGACGCGAACGTAGCCGATACGTTGACCTTGCAAGATGCCTCCAAAGGTAAAAATGTCAGGATGAAATCTATTACCCTTGGCTGAATGTGTCAATAAATATAAATTAATACCCTACTCTGACGTTGTTTGTGCTCAACATCTGACATCAGGTTAGGGTATAGCTTAACCGGACACCTCGGCCTCTGTGCCTTTACTGCTTTTCGGTACAACCGTCAAGAACAGGCAGAGCGCTCCGATAGTTATCGCCACATCAGCGAGGTTGAAGGCGGGCCAGTGCGCAAGTCGCCAATGGAAGTCAAGGAAATCAACAACCTGTCCACGCAGCACACGATCCGCGACATTGCCCAGCGCACCGCCGAGGATCAGGCTGTAGCCCATCGCTTCGAGACGTGGCCGTTGCTGGCACAGCATGCGCCCCAGCCAAGCAGAAACAGCCAGACCCAGCGTGATGAAAAAGTAACGTTGCCAGCCACCAGCGTTCGCCAAAAAGCTGAATGCCGCACCCGGATTCAGGACATGAACGAGGTTGAAAAACGGGGTGATTTCGACTTGCTCACCGTAGGCAAACGTGCGGATGATGGCGAACTTCGTGAGCTGATCGGTCATGACAGCACTGGCGGCCACGGTGAACCAGACCCAAGCCGATGTGCGGCGGGCCGATTGCCACACAGGGGCGGCCAACGGCAGCAACCACCCGGCGAGTGCCGTGCAGCTCCATCCCAGCGTCCACCCCGCCAACACATCGGCCGGAAAGTGCATTCCGGCCGCGATGCGCGACCAGCCGACCAATGTGGCGTACAGCATTAAACTGAGACGACCACGGCGGCCCATCAAAGGCCAGAGCGCGCCGACCACCATCGCGGCATAGGTGGCATGCCCGCTGGGCAGGCTGTAGTGAAGCTCTTTGTCCCCGATGACGCGCGCCAGGTCGCCAAGGACGGCAGGCGGGCGTGGAAAGTCGAACCATAGCTTCAAGGCGGTGGCGACCAATAACGCCAGCAAGAAGGCCGCGCTAAAACCAATAAGGCGATGCCGAACGGCCGTACCACGCGCCGGGTTTGTAGCCGATTTCGACCACCACCACAGACCCAACAGCATCAGCGGCGCTGTCCAGTAACTTCCCACGAGGCCAAAGAACCATGCCAGTGGTTTCAGCGTGGCGGGCGTGCCTGTGTTGATGGCTTGAAACAACGCGATGTTCAGGCCACCCCAGTCATAGAGAAAGAGTTTCCAGCTCATCGGCGCAACAACCTCAAGCCGTTGCCGACAACAAGCAAGCTGGCACCCATATCGGCGAACACAGCCATCCACATGGTCGCGTGACCCGTGAAGGTGAGCACCAAAAATACCGCCTTGATGCCAAGGGCCAGCACAATGTTTTGCATCAGCACCTGTGCTGTCGCACGCGACAGGCGCACGAAGGTCGGAATCTTGCGCAGGTCATCGTCCATCAGGGCCACGTCGGCGGTTTCAATAGCGGTATCTGTGCCCGCCGCTCCCATTGCAAAGCCAATGTCCGCACGCGCCAAGGCCGGTGCGTCGTTGATGCCATCACCGACCATGCCAACCTTGCCGTTTCTGGACAATTGCTCCACTTCGCGCAGTTTGTCGTCGGGCAGTTGGTTGCCTTGCGCGCGGTCAATGCCGGCTTGTGCGGCGATGGCCTGTGCCGTGTGGGGGTTATCGCCGGTCAACATCACGGTGTTGATGCCCAGAGCATGCAGCTCGGCGATGGCTCTCTTGCTGCTGTCCTTGATGGTGTCCGCAACGGCGAATAAGCCATGTACCCCTTTTGCGCCCACCAGCATCACGACGGTCTTGCCAGCGGTTTCCAGCGCAGCGATGCGCTGCTCCAGCTCTGGTGTGCACTGCCCCAGCTCTTCGAGCATCCGGTGGTTGCCCAGATGGTAGGTCGCACCGTTGATTTGGCCTTGCACACCCCGACCGGGCAGCGCGTTGAATTCGGCCACGTCGAGCAAGGCAACCCCGTCCGTCTGCGCGGCCTGTGCCACCGCCTTGGATACAGGATGGTCCGAGCGGGCCGCCAGACTGGCAGCGATGCTGCGGCTGTCCGAGGCGAGTGCATTGCCCCATGTGACAAAGTCGGTCTGTGCGGGCTTGCCGTGCGTGATCGTGCCGGTCTTGTCCAGAGCCAGCCAGCGCAGCTTGCGGCCTTCTTCCAGATAGACGCCACCTTTGATGAGAATGCCGTGGCGGGCGGCGGCGGCCAGGCCGCTGACGATGCTGACCGGTGTAGAGATCACCAGTGCGCACGGGCAGGCGACCACCAGCAGAACCAATGCACGGTAGATCCAGTCGAGCCATGCCGCACCCATGAACAGCGGCGGCAACAACGCGACGGCGATGGCAACGCCGAATACAACGGGGGTGTACCAGCGGGCGAACTGATCGACAAAACGCTGAGTCGGCGCACGACTACCTTGCGCAGCCTCTACCGCGTGAATGATCCGGGCCAAAGTGGAGTTGTTGGCCAAGGCGGTGACGCGGTACTCGAACGAGCCGGATTCGTTGATCGTGCCAGCGAACACCGAATCACCGGGGGATTTTTCGACCGGGAGGCTTTCACCCGTGATCGGGGCTTGGTTGACGGCAGAGCGGCCTTCCAGCACCTCACCATCAAGGGCGATGCGCTCACCTGGTTTGACCCGGACGCGGGCGCCGATGGTGATTTGCTTGGCGCCCACCTCGCGCCATGTGCCGTCAGCCTGCTGTACCGTGGCCTGTTCCGGGGTCAGGTCGAGCAGGCCACGGATAGCGTTACGAGCGCGATCCAGCGATTTGGCTTCGATTACCTCGGCCAGCGCGAACAGTACCATCACCATTGCCGCTTCGGGCCAGTGGCCGATCAACATGGCACCCGTGACCGCAATCGACATGAGGGCGTTCATGTTGAGATTACGGTTCTTGAGCGCGATCCACCCCTTCTTGTAGGTGGAGAGGCCACCCGTGAAGACCGCGACAAGCGCCAGAACGACAACCGACCAGTGATTGCCGTTGTGGAGCCAGTAGACCGCCTCGGCCGCCGATGCAGTGACCAAGGAGATGCCCAGCGGCCACCAGTTGGTCGGCGTGGTCACAGGGGCGGCGGATGGAGATGCGACCTCTGCCGTGTCCACGACCTGCGCCTCGAATCCAAGCGCTTGCAGTGCCACGAGCACGTCTGGCAGAACCTGGTTCGCATGGCGTACCGACAGCGTGCGCTGCATCAGGTTGAAATCGAGATCAGCAACACCGGCCACGGTGCCGAGCTTGTTGCGGATCAACGTCTCTTCGGTCGGGCAATCCATCTTGGCAATGGACAGCTTGGTCGTCTGCTCGGCCGACGCCTGATCCATGCGCACAGCTTGCATGCCGATGGCCTTCAGCGCCTGCTCGACGGGAGACAACGAAGGCAATTCGTGTCGCACGGCCAAGGTACGTTGCATCAGGTTGAATTCAAGACCCGCCACCCCCGCCAGACCGGCCAGTTTGCTTCGGATCAGCGCCTCTTCGGTCGGGCAATCCATGTTCTCGATGCGGTACACCGCTTGAGCCGATCCGGTTGCCAGCGGGGCCGGTGCCGTGGGTTGGATGATCGGCTCAGTCGTGCAGCCACACCCCTTTGAAGCGCATTCGCTCATGAGTAACTCCTGAAAATCTTCTATTCAGCCTCCATTAAAATCTCTATAGTCACTATAGAGTCAAGTGATAATTGGAGATTGATGCATGGAAATCAGAATTGGCGACCTCGCCAAGCGCTCTGGGTGCGAGGTCGTGACCATCCGCTACTACGAGAAGGAAGGGCTACTGCCAAAGCCAGCGCGAAGCGGTGGCAACTTTCGGTTGTACGGTGAGGCGCACATTGAGCGCTTGCAATTCATCCGTCATTGCCGTTCGCTCGACATGACGTTGAGCGAGATTCGCGCATTGCTGGGTCTGCGAGACAACCCGATGCAGGACTGTGGGGAGGTCATCACGCTGCTGGAGGCCCATATTCAACAGGTGGAAATGCGTGTGTCCGCGCTGTTGCAGTTAAAACGGCACTTGGTTGATTTGCGCGAGAAGTGTTCTGGCTCTCGATCTGTAGAGGCGTGCGGCATTTTGCAAGGGTTGGGCAATTGCAATTGCCATGGTGAAAGTGCCACGAACAGTCAAACATCTGGGTAAGTAAGGGCTTAGCGTGCTTTATTTAATGAGATGGTCACTCCCTCCTTCCCAGTACTATGCTGAGGACAGGCTTTCATTCGGAGAACCATCATGGAAAACATTGCGCTTATTGGTATCGATCTGGGTAAGAACTCTTTCCATATTCATTGTCAGGATCATCGTGGGAAGGCCGTTTACCGTAAAAAATTCACCCGACCAAAGCTAATCGAATTTCTGGCGACATGCCCAGCAACAACCATCGCGATGGAAGCCTGTGGCGGTTCTCACTTTATGGCACGCAAGCTGGCAGAGTTAGGGCATTTTCCAAAGCTGATATCACCGCAATTTGTCCGCCCATTCGTTAAAAGCAACAAAAATGACTTCGTTGATGCTGAAGCTATCTGTGAAGCAGCATCACGTCCATCTATGCGTTTCGTGCAGCCCAGAACCGAATCTCAGCAGGCAATGCGAGCTCTGCATCGTGTCCGTGAATCCCTGGTTCAGGATAAGGTGAAAACAACTAATCAGATGCATGCTTTTCTGCTGGAATTTGGTATCAGCGTTCCGCGAGGTGCTGCCGTTATTAGTCGACTGAGTACCCTTCTTGAGGACAGTAGTTTGCCTCTTTATCTCAGCCAGTTACTGCTGAAATTACAACAGCATTATCACTATCTTGTTGAGCAGATTAAAGATCTGGAATCTCAGTTGAAACGAAAGTTGGACGAAGATGAGGTTGGACAGCGCTTGCTGAGTATTCCCTGCGTTGGAACGCTGACTGCCAGTACTATTTCAACTGAGATTGGCGACGGGAAGCAGTACGCCAGCAGCCGTGACTTTGCGGCGGCAACAGGGCTGGTACCCCGACAGTACAGCACGGGAGGTCGGACGACATTGTTAGGGATTAGCAAGCGGGGCAACAAAAAGATCCGAACTTTGTTGGTTCAGTGTGCCAGGGTATTCATACAAAAACTGGAACACCAGTCTGGCAAGTTGGCCGACTGGGTCAGGGAGTTGTTGTGTCGGAAAAGCAACTTTGTCGTCACCTGTGCTCTGGCAAACAAGCTGGCCAGAATAGCCTGGGCACTGACGGCGCGACAGCAAACTTACGAAGCATAAAGGCAGAAATACACCAGTTTAAACAATCATTCATCTGGTTTTGCGAATACTGATATTGATGATACAAACGGCCCACCGGCCTGTTGAGGAACCTGTAAAACGGAAAGGCTCGCTGAAGCCGTATATTTTCTGGAGGTTCATCAGGCGCGGAACTCATCGAGGCGCGGGAATAAAATCCCATTCAGACGCCGGATAGATTCAAGCAAGCCAACTTATCGTCAAAATCGGTGTTGCAAAAACGGGAGTGACCATAGATTCCGTTTTCCAAGCGGACCCCAATGTTAACAGTACCTGCTCATGGCTGCCCCTGTACAGCAGCTGTAATCAGCACGGTAAGCAGGGGCAGAAAGGTATCCGGTAAAACATTCTTTTTTTTACGGATACGGTGAAAAGTATTAAGAGAATATCACCGGGCCGGGTCATGCCGGAGTATTCGTTAAGTTTCCGGTAAGCTCACTGATTTTTTTGCTCTTTTATTATCGTACATATTGCGATCGCTCTGAATCAGCATATCTGATAACGGAACTGTATCACCGGGTGTATTTATGCTGACACCCCATGAATAACTTAACGGTAAACTGCTTCCGTTATTCTGGTTATATAAACTCGTTAAATTACTCATTTTTTCTGTAAACAGGATGATTTCCCGCATATCTGAACAGTCGGTGAGTACCACAAATTCATCACCGCCCAGACGGGCAAGGATATCCCCCTGTCCGGTACTCCGCCTGAGTATCCCGGCAAACTGTTGCAGTAACTGGTCGCCTGCCACGTGTCCGTATTTGTCATTAACCGGTTTAAGGTTATCCAGGTCAAAAAGAATTATGCAGAAAGCCTGTTTACGCTTTTTTTTGAGGGTTATCCAGGGTTCACATTTTTTATAAAAACCCCGTCGGTTAAGAACGCCGGTCAGCGCATCCGTCAGGGCAAGACTGATAATATAAAACTCCTCCTCAACCAGAGCAGCAATATCCTTAAGCAGGGTTAATTCTTCCCCGTCAGGTATCCGGGGTCTGGTGTCAACCACACACAACGTTCCGGCGATGTCGCCACCTGGGAGGCGCAGCGGGCATCCCGCGTAAAAGCGAATAAAAGGAACACCTGTCACCAGTAGGTTAGCATTAAAGCGTTCATCGGCACTGGCATCTTCAACAACGAGCATTTCCTCCGAATGAACGACACAGTCGCAGAAAGAAACGACTTGTGATGCATCTTTTTCGTTGAGGCCAGAACAGAACATCAGCGCCGGCCTGTCTTTTTCAATCAGGCTTATAAGCCCGACAGGTGCAGATAAGCAACGCCTTGCAACACGGGTCAGACGATCAAACCGTTTCTCTTCCCGGTTATCAGGCAGATCCAGCATATAAAGTGAATGAAGACGTTTTGCATCATTTACGGGTAACATTTGTAAGCGTCAAGCCACTGCCGCCTGTTGCGATTACTAACGATTGACGATGATAGAGTCCTCTTATTAACGTTAATGGACTCTATCAATGTCAAACACTCTTCAGCCCCGCAGGGCGCGGGCGTCCTACTCAATGGACTTTAAGCTGGCTCTCGTCGAAAAGTCATATCAGCCTGGAGCCTGTGTTGCCCGGTTGGCGCGGGATAATGGAATTAATGACAATCTGCTGTTTACCTGGCGCCAGCGTTACAGACATCTTCTGCCCGATGAAATACAACGGTCAATCAGAGAGCAAGACTCTGTTATCCCCGTTGTCCTGCCTGATATGGTCCTGTCACACCATGCTGAGCCGCACTATGAACCCGCCGCTCCAGCCTGCCGCGAGGCCATGACATGCGAGGTGACTGTCGGCGGTGCCAGCCTGCGTCTGTCCGGGGATTTATCACCTGCACTTCTGAAAACGCTGATCCGCGAGCTGAGCGGGAGGAGCCGATGATACCCTTACCGTCAGGCACTCGTATCTGGCTGGTTGCCGGGGTCACCGATATGCGTAAGTCCTTCAATGGTCTGGGCGAACTGGTCCAGCATGTTCTTGATGACAATCCGTTCTCCGGCCACCTGTTTATCTTCCGTGGTCGTAAAGGTGACACCGTGAGGATCCTCTGGGCTGATGCTGACGGTCTGTGTCTGTTTACCAAACGTCTGGAAGAGGGACAGTTCGTCTGGCCTGCTGTACGCGACGGCAAAATCGCCATCACCCGCTCACAACTCGCCATGCTCATCGATAAGCTGGACTGGCGGCAACCTAAAACTGCACGCCTTAACTCACTGACGATGTTGTAAAAAGCGTATGACCGCATTATAAATGTGGTCATGAGTCAGGACTATCTCGCCCGTATCGCTGCGCTGGAAGACGCGCTTCGCCAGAAAGACAGCCAGCTCAGTCTCGTTGCTGAGACTGAGTCGTTCCTGCGTTCGGCGCTGGCCCGCGCAGAAGAGAAAATAGAGAACGAAGAGCGTGAAATAGAACATCTGCGGGCTCAGATAGAAAAACTGCGCCGAATGCTGTTCGGTACCCGTTCAGAAAAGCTACGCCGGCAGGTCGAAGAAGCCGAAGCCCTGCTGAAACAGCAGGAGCAGCAAAGCGATCGTTACAACGGCCGGGACAATGATCAGCAGGTTCCGCGTCAGTTGCGCCAGTCCCGTCATCGTCGCCCGTTACCGGAACATCTTCCCCGCGAAATAAACAGACTGGAGCCAGCTGAAACCAGCTGTCCTGGTTGCGGTAGTGATATGGCCTATCTCAGCGAAGTCAGCGCGGAGCAACTGGAGCTGGTCTCCAGCGCCCTGAAAGTGATCCGCACGGTCAGAGTGAAAAAGGCCTGTACCCGATGCGACTGCGTCGTTGAAGCGCCAGCGCCCTCACGTCCTATCGACCGGGGCATCGCCGGGCCGGGTCTGCTGGCCCGCGTGTTAACGGCCAAATACTGTGAACACCTGCCGCTGTATCGCCAGTGCGAAATCTTTGCCCGTCAGGGTGTGGATCTGAGTCGTGCGCTGCTCTCCAACTGGGTGGATGCGTGCTGCCGGTTAATGGCCCCGCTGGATGAAGCCCTCTACCACTACGTGATGGACTGCCGCAAACTGCATACGGATGACACTCCGGTGCCCGTGCTGGCGCCGGGCAGAAAGAAGACGAAAACCGGGCGTATCTGGACATATGTCCGTGATAACAGAAGCGCGGGTTCATCAGATCCGCCAGCGGCATGGTTCGCCTTCTCACCGGACCGACAGGGGAAACACCCTCAGCAACATCTTCGGCACTATCATGGCGTGCTGCAGGCAGATGCCTTCGCAGGGTACGACAGGTTGTTCAGCGCAGAGCGTGAAGGTGGCCCGTTGACAGAAGCGGCATGCTGGGCTCATGCGCGGCGCAAAATCCATGACGTCTATATCAGCACCCGGACGGCCACAGCAGAGGAGGCTCTGAAGCGCATCAGTGAGTTATACGCGATAGAAGAGGAAATACGCGGCCTTCCGGCATCTCAGCGGCTGGCCGCCAGACGGTCCCGAAGTAAACCGTTGCTGATATCCCTGCATGACTGGTTGGTGGAGAAAAGTGCCACTCTGTCGAAAAAATCCCGGTTAGGCGAGGCGTTCGCTTATGCACTGAACCAGTGGGATGCCCTGTGTTACTACTGCGATGATGGTCTGGCAGAGCCGGATAATAACGCTGCTGAGCGCGCGCTACGAGCGGTCTGTCTGGGCAAGAAAAACTACATCTTCTTCGGCAGTGATCATGGTGGTGAACGTGGTGCCCTGCTGTATGGTCTGATCGGAACGTGCAGGCTGAACGGTATCGATCCAGAGGGTTACCTTCGCCATATCCTGAGCGTATTGCCGGAGTGGCCCATCAACAAAGTGGCCGAACTGCTGCCATGGAACGTAGATCTCACCAATAAATAGCCGTCAATACGGCGCTCACTTAACGCTTACTAACATTTTTATTATCTCGGAGTTTATTGCAGTATTGTCAGTCCAGACCCGAATATAAACAATACCGAAGAAACGGCTTTGTCCATGATCATCATCGGATTCATCTGCTCATCTTATAATTTTCAGGGAGTTTGTTCAGTTACGCTTAAGTAATCCTGATAAGGGTTGTCCTTAATTTTTTTTATGACCATGGGGAGTACTGAACATACGGAAACGGGAAGCCATAAAATGAACCCTCCTGCACAGAAATCCGGGCTGTGCAGGAGGGCATGCAAATGCATCTTCGTTACATAATACAAAATAAACGAAGCCTGTATGTTATCTATAGGAATGTGCCTGTAATATGTGTCATGATCCAGGGCTGCATGCCAGACAGACTGATATTCTGAAATTTTCGTGAAACCAGGTATTTTCAGAATTACGCCAGCTTATGAATGACATCATGCTGGTACAGAGTATGCCGAACCTGCGCTGTCGGAACAGAGGTTATCCTTAATATATGATATTCCTGTCCGGCACCTTCCCGACAAGCTGTCATGCTTCATTTTTTACACAAAGTGTAAACAGTTGCGCATATATTTAATTAAGGTTTACCCGTTTCACATTGAGGTCGTATTTTAATTTACGTATCGCCGTTACATAGGCATAACATCTTTTCTCATCCCATTCTGCAAGCATACGGATACAGAGGCGGGAGAGGACAGACGCTTGTGAGACTTCTTCATTAGCGGATAGCATTTCCCAGATCACTTCACTTATTAACAGTTCAGAAAGGGCTGACAAAATTAACGCTCCGGTATTTAATTCTGCAGTTCAGGAAATACCAGCAATCCCGCTGCGCGTAATAGACATGAACTTGCCTGGCTGAGGATAAGGTGACAGAGTTTAGCATACGGTTTGAATTATGTTATGACCCGTCAGGGCAACAGTGGCTCCGGCGCAATTGTATCCGTCCTGCTATTGAGCGGGTGAAAAGCATCATACTATTGTAACCCTTACACGACGAGACCCACGTCTCCTGCCATCCTGCCGGAAGTCGGGCTTTGTGTTGTTATCTTTACCCTTTCTGCTATCCTCAGTCCGTCAGTCTGCCCCGGTTATACGTGCAACAAAAGGTGTACATCTGCTGTTTAACCACTGGTAGGAGTCAGGATGGTTGCTTTTTTTTCCGGTCTGTTGACCTCAGGAAGGCCTTCCTTCTGCATTGCGGTCATGTCCCGGCAGCGCTATGAACCTGGCCGGCAGCAGTAATTACACTGTTATACTTTTCGGCTCAGCAATGTGATTTTGTTGAGCCCTTTAACTGACGGATGACATAATGGATACCCTCTTGCCGGTCTATTCTGCAATACAGAAAGCCATTGCCGACGCTGCTCCCGGCGCTAAAACGGCAGAAATGAATTTGCAATTAATAAAATATGCCGACACATTAAAACATCTTAACTGTGAAGTGATCTGTGAAGGCATTGGCATTAATAAATCATTCAGAAGTGAAGTTCTAAGAATAATGAAAATCGCGGAAAGACTAAAAGCGGCCGGTCTTGATGCATCGCGCCTGTGAATTAAATTTTTTAACACGAACCGTAACTCTCTGTGTCTTCCGGTCCTGAGTTGCATCCCGGCAGTTTTACATATTAACCCGCGTCTGATGATTACCAGTACGAGGATCAGAAACAGTAACGGAAGGGATGACCTGTTGCTGCCGCTGACATCCTTACCGGAAAAACTGAAAAAGGATGGCCGGGCACGACAGTCAGTCTGAAGCCAGATTGATGACATCTTCGTCGGTAACGCCGGCCCGGCAGACACATCACAATGAACCATCAGTGCTGGCGTGTTCTTCCGCCATTACTGCCCTGCACTGTGGTCTTCTTCAGATTTGTCCGTTACGTGTTTATATCTCCCTGGAGTATGCCATCAGGATTGGGGGGCGGGCTTTCACGTCTGTCCCGCTGGATCAGCGAAGTCAGTGCCGGTATTTACCTGGCCGTACAGGGGGAAACTGTTCCGCAGGTGAACGGGTAATGCCCTTCTTCCTCGGCGATCGCTGAACACTGGCTGCTTCTGCGTAAGAAGTAAGAGTGTCAATTGCACCCTGATAGGCGAGACATCTTTCACTGTTCTGTTCTGTAAGCATGCGCGCCCGCAATGCAAGAATTATCGAGGCGGTCGTGACAGGCTGAGCCGTTAAAAGAACATCGAAGGCAGCTTCCCCGACAAGTTCATTAAGATTATATGGCCTTTCTTTGCTGTTCATCAGACGCATTACCATGGGTATTCTGACATAATGGGAAGGTATTCATCCGGCCACGTCAGAAAAAGGGGTGAAATATCTGTTATGCAACAGGCGGTCAGAGGATGCACTGTGCCTGCTGCCGTACGCCATTCCGGATGGAGGGAAAGGCCCTGATTACACGACAGTGAAACTCTGTAACTGCCATCTGAAATTCTGTTTTTGCTGTTATGTCGGCAGGCTTTCACAGGTATTGCCCTGGGCGTTATCACTGCAGTACGCAAAGGAACCTTAAACCTGAACCGTTCAGCAGGGCCGGGTTCAGCCAGGCCATCCGATCGCCGGAAGCATGGCGGGGATGGACAGGTTTTTACCTCTCCGGGATCTGAATGATTCCGGTCACAGCACGAATAAATTTCATTAATAGACAGGTGTATTCACACTATACAGAACTTTCGCAGTTTACGAGTACTCTTTACGCGTGAATATTCACAGAAAAATGTTGCATTCTTATTCATGATGTATCGGGAATAATTAATACGTAGCCCGATCATGGTTTGTTAGCTTATTAAAATATATTTACGATAATTCGAATCAGTTGCGTCAACTGATAGCGGAGGGTGAAGGTGTATTCATTACTTCTGGTTCTTTGAAATGTGTCAAATATTTAGGATAAAGATTTACTCCCTCTGGACAGCAGCCATCCTTGCGAACACAATCATGATGTAGTTATGTAACAACTCAGTGATCAATTCTTTTTTCCGGGAATATGGATGTCGTATATTCCCGGTTCTTTTATGCATGATTTTTGCACCGGATCACATTTATTGCTGAAATAGTCTGTGTTAAGCTTGAACTGATTAAAACCTTAATTCTGATCTGTGGACAATAAACATGTATTCCTACATTGCACGCCAGCCCATTTTTGACCGGGAAATGCGCACTATCGCTTATGAGCTTCTTTTCAGGGATGGTATGAATAATGCTTTTCCTGATGTTTCGCCAGAATATGCCACTTCACGGGTGATATCAGATCAGTTTCTTTGCATTCCTGTTCCCCGCATTGCCTGCAGTCATAGTGCTTATATCAATGTTCCGCACCAGATGCTCATCAGTGGCCTGGGAGACGCTTTGCCGCACGAGAATGTGGTTATCGAAATTCTTGAAAACGCCATACCTGATGAAAGGCTCTTCGATGCGGTGAAGGACCTGCATAACAAAGGCTATCAGCTTGCCCTCGATGATTTCACGATGAAAGACTCGTGGGATCGCTTCCTCAGGTATATCAGTGTCATTAAATTTGATATAAGAGGAAATAGCTATCAGGATATCCTTCATTATATAAACGTAAAACAAGATTGGTTAAAAGCCACAGAATTTCTCGCAGAAAAAGTGGAGACGAAGGAAGAATTTGATCTGTACAGGAGCGCGGGTTTCTCTTTTTTTCAGGGGTATTTCTTTAGCCGGCCCGAGATTATGAAGAATAAATGTCTTCCTCAGAATACGCTCTCTTTGTGCAGGCTGATGATGGAGGTAAACAGGGAGGCCCCTGATTTTTCAGCTATTGAAAGCCTGCTAAAAACGGATCTGACGTTGTCTTATAAAATAATGCGTTATGTAAGAAACTTACTGTTTAAATCGCATGGCATTATGAAAACAGATAATTTTACCCTGAAAGAAATGCTGATATATCTGGGGTGTGATGCGATAAGGCGTTTTGTTACGGTAGCTGCACTGGCAAATATGGGCGTGGCTGGCGTTTCTGAGTGCTATCATTTAAGTATGGTCCGCGGGAAATTTTGTGAACTGATTGCCCGCCAGACAGAACGCGCTTTATTACCCTGTAATGCATTTGTGTGTGGCCTGTTCTCCTTGTTAGATATTATTCTTGAAGTACCGATGGAAGATTTAATTAAACAGATATCAGTTCCGCATGCTGTCTCAGCTGCGCTTTGTGAACATCAAGGAGATCTTTATAACATACTGGCTCTTTCTCTGTGTTATGAACAGTATAACTGGGAAGGCGCTTCAGAAATCTGCCATACGCTGAATATCAGTGAGTTCTCCGTCATCGAGGCCATGCAGGCAGCGACAAAATGGGCGGACGAGATTTCTTTCGGTTAAGGCCCCTCTTTGCGAAGGCAGAGGTTGTTCCCACTTAAGCACTTAACCAGCCATTCCGGTTAAAAGGCAGGAGGTTTTCATGATGCAGCGCACCACACGGGGAAGCATTCCGGTTTTGCTTCCCTGGTATGCATAATGCCCTCCCCGGGCACGAAGCGGACTTTCGCAACCTCAGAAAATGCTTTTTTAATTTACCCAGTCTTCCAGCACCAGACCCGGAACCCGTTCAAACTCTCTTGTATTGTTGGTCACCAGGATGGCGCCGGCGGCAACCGCATGCCCGGCAATGGCCGTGTCATTCGGGCCGATCGGCGTGCCTGCGAGGCGCAGCGCCACCCGGATGTCCGTGGTAGCGTCGACCGCCGCGCGATCCCAGGGCAGGATGGCATCGAGGCGGGCGCAGAACGCATCAACCAGCGCAATATGGCGCGGCGAAGCCTTCGGGCCCGTGGCGCCGGAGCGCATCTCCTGGTAGGTGATGGCCGAGATCACAGTGCGGTGGTTGCGCAGCACCGCCTGCTCCAGGCGCTTCAGGACCGCTTCCGGTTGCTCGCGCATGATTAATGAGCAGATGTTAGTGTCCAGCATATACGTTTTGTTCACAGGTCAACCCGTCCTTCGTCACTGACAACGTCCTCACGCTCCGCCATAAAGTCCGGGTCTGCTTTTTCCATCTTCGCGAACGAGCCCCAGGTCGGCCGGACGGGACGCAGAATGATGCGGTCTCCTTCCCGGACGATCTCCAGCTCGCTCACCCCCTCAAAATCCATGTCACGGGGCAGACGGATGGCGCGGTTGTTGCCGTTTTTGAAAATAGATACGGTTCTCATGATTCTCTCCCGGGTAAGTGTGGATATGTGGCGCATATCCGGAATGGTGTTCATTGCACCGGGTGTGTGCATATGTTCAGTATAGGCAGATGCTGTACATATGTATATGGTTAACATATGCAGATGGCAGGTATGTGCGTATGCCTTACCTATGCAGATGCAGGGCATATGGATATGCTTAACATATCTTTACTTCTCACTTTTTCACACCAGATCCGAAAAAAGGCAAAGTCGGATCCTGTGTCAATCATTATGGGCTGATGCCAGAACAAGGAATGAAAGAAGGGAGCTAAACTGATATACTGCATGTAAGAAAAAATCTTACATCAATTACAGGAGGTCTAATGGCCCGGACGATGACAGTTGATGTTGGCGATGAACTGCGTGAATTTATCGATTCACTGGTCAAAGCCGGTGATTATCGCACCCAGAGCGAGGTAATGCGTGACGCACTGCGACTACTGCGTGAGAAACAGGCTGAATCCCGTCTGCAGGCGTTGCGTGATCTGCTGGCTGAGGGGATCAGCAGCGGCGACGCGAAGCCATGGAACAAGGATGCTTTCCTGATGAAGGTTAAAGCCAGGGCGGCAAATGAAAGGGATTGAGCTGACACCAAAAGCAGAAGAAGATCTGGATTCTATCTGGGACTACAGCTTCAGACAGTTCGGGGGGACTCAGGCGGATGAATATATTGGTAGGATAGCGGCGGTGTTTGACGTGCTGGCCACGCATAACATTGGAACTCAGCGCCCGGAACTGGGAGAGGATATCTACTCGCAGCCAGTGGAGAAGCACATGATCTACTTCGTGTCATCGTATGCAGTGGTCACAATCATCCGTATTCTCAGCCAGTCTCAGGATACATCACGACACGAGCCCTGGAGATAACGAAAGCTAAGAGAGATTGTTATTAATTCTTTAATATCAAATACTTAGTTCGTACAATCTATCTTATGTTAAATTTAGTCCGTCGTTCATTTAGTTCATAACAGGCCGCAGACTACGATTAATCATACACAGACATAATCTTTCATTTGGTTTAAAAAAACGCTCCCGGACGGGAGCGTAAGCCAGTGACTTCGGCGTCAAATGAGGGTCTGACAAGTGGAGCTGCGGGTTAATTCTGGGTGATCTGGCTGCGATGCTTTTCCGCCTCTTGCTGATGAATAACGGAAGACTGGCCATTATTCGCCTTCTCATGCACAACAGCGGCTTTCTCATGCTCGCTCATTTCGGAAAATGGCTTAGCAGTTTCTTGGGTGTTCTCAGGTTTGGCTTTCATCATTTTTTTATGCATTTCAGCCATGTCCTGATGGGCGGCAGAATTGCCGTTTTGCATCATTTCATGGGACATAGCGGCCTGATCGTGACCGCTCATATCCATCATTTTCATGCTCTCCCCCTGAACTGCACTTTTTTCAGCGGATGACTGCATCTGATGGGCAGGTGCCTGGGCATTATTTACCTGGTCATGCATGTTCATTGTCTCTGCAGCCATGGCGGATGAAGCGACAGCCATAATGGCAACAAATGATACGAGAATCTTTTTCATGGTTGGGTCTCCGGTGTTTACATACCCAAACAATCAATGGCTTATAACAGAGAAAGCAGTTGATCTCAGGGCGGGTTAATCATCACTCCAGGAACCAGGTGATTGTGTTATCACGCTGCTCCTGATTTATGAATAATTATAAAAAACCGCCTCTGTTTATCGCGTGACTGAATGATGACAATTTTGTCACCTTCCGGGTTTCTCCTGAACAACGGGATTAATCCATTAACAGGCGCACTTTGAACACAATTTCCCGCCCCTGCTGTTCTGCTGACAGCTCGCCGCCGTGAGCATGAATGATCGACCTTGTAATTGATAATCCCAGCCCCGCGCCTTCCGTGTTGTAGAACCTTGATGAGTCTGCGCGATAGAACCGGTCAAACAAACGTTCCAGATTAGCGGGAACCTGGCCGGACATCGTATTCGTAATCATCACGTTCACACAGTCACTGTCACGCTCAAGGTGTATCGCTGTACAGGTGTTATCGGGAGAATACTTGATTGCATTGGAAAGCAGGTTACTGAAAGCACGTCGCAGCATATCGCTGTCTCCGGCAACAACGCCCTCTCCTTCAACCGTGATTGTCTTTCCTGTTTCGTCTGCCAGGGGCTCGAATAACTCACGTAATTCATTCAGTTCGGCTGCCAGATCCACATCATGTTTATCCAGCTGCAGCAGACCATGCTCTGAACGTGCCAGAAAAAGCATGTCACTGGTCATTCGTGACAACCTTTTCAGTTCTTCCAGGTTAGCGAATAAAATTTCGCGGTAATGCGAAACATCCCTTTCCTTAGCCAGTGCAAACTGCGTCTGCATCATCAGATTACTGACTGGCGTGCGCAGCTCATGCGCGATGTCAGACGAGAAATCTGACAGTTTCCGGAATGACCCCTCCAGGCGATCGAACATATTATTGAACTCCTGCATGGTCTCAGAGATTTCCGGCGGAGCCAGATCGGGATTAAGACGCTGATCCAGGCTGTGTACGGTCATGGAGGAAGCCAGACTGGTCATTTCCCGTAACGGTTTCAGACCAATACGTGTGGTCAGCCAGCCCAGAAAAACAGAAATAAAGACCAGACCGATATTGAACCAGAACAGCCAGGTACTGAGTTTGTCCATAAACAGGGTGTGATACCCAGTATCCGTGGCAACCGTAATGATGAAATGTTTGCTTTTACCCTGTTCCGGCGTCACGGCAACCCGCCGCGAGATACTGCGGTACACGGTGTTATTTTCTTCCGTCTGGATCATATAGTCGAGAATATCACCCGACTTGTTAAGCAGGACCGCTGGAACAACAGAATTGTTGGCATAGAGTTCAACAATTTTTTCATTTTCCATGTTTTTTATAGAAATGAATAAGCCATTGTGCCCCACCATCGCATCGTTTATTTTTTCTGATAATGACTTAATATCCGTTTTGTTCCTGAACGTCTCTGTTTTAAGAAACTCTTCGGTGAGCTGAAGTTTACCTGTCAGAAAATCGCGGTCCTGATTATCGAAATAGCCATTCAGGGTGCTAATCAGGATAAAACTTGATAACCACCATACCGTAAGCATCACCGCAGAAAAAATCAGGCTCAGGCGTGTGGTCAGGGAAATTTTGAACCTCACTCTTCTCTGATCTCCAGGACATATCCGGCACCGCGAACGG
Organism: Phytobacter sp. MRY16-398; assembly: GCF_003925915.1. Classification (NCBI taxonomy): domain Bacteria; kingdom Pseudomonadati; phylum Pseudomonadota; class Gammaproteobacteria; order Enterobacterales; family Enterobacteriaceae; genus Phytobacter; species Phytobacter sp. MRY16-398. Next base: position 85,907 of record NZ_AP018757.1, read on the forward strand.
TATGGATCAGTTTTGGCTCAAAGTCATCATCAATTTTACTTCTCAGACGTCTCACGGCGACATCAATCACATTCGTATCACTGTCAAAATTCATGTTCCAGACCAGGGACGAGATAAGACTCCTGGGTAACACTTCTCCGGTGCGTTGCAGCAGCAACTCAAGCAGAACGTATTCTTTACCGGTGAGATGGATCTTCTTCCCCGAACGGATCACGGTCCGGCGCACCATATCAACGGTCATATCGGCGATGGTGCAGACTGTTGCGGCCTGCGAGCGTGCCCGGCGCAGTAGGGTTCTTACACGTGCAACCAGCTCCGTAAAATCAAAGGGCTTAATCAGGTAGTCATCTGCGCCAAGCTCCAGTCCTTTCACTTTGTCCCGCACGTTGTCCTTTGCGGTTAAAAACAGGACCGGTTCTTCGTGCCCGGACTCCCTCAGTGCGCTGATGATTTGCCACCCGTCGAGGAAAGGAAGCATCACGTCCAGTATTATCAAATCATACTGTCCCTTCGACGCGGCCCCGAGACCATCGCGGCCATTATTAAAGAGATCGGCCTGATAGCCTTCCTCAACCAGTCCCTGCTGCAGGTAACGACCTGTTTTTTGTTCGTCTTCAACGATTAAAATACGCTGCATGGTCAACTCGCTGATATGAAAGTAAAAATCTCACGCATGAGCTTTGGCTGTCCCCTAGCTGACCTGAGACGGAGCAAGCATTCCGAGCCACGCTACGGCGCCCAAAATGATAATCGCAACAACGAATTCTGTCAGGATGCTGTTTCGCATCAGGGCAACGCTGCGATCATAATTCCCTTCCCTGACCATAACTTCAAGCCGGGGACCCAGGTGAAACCGGTTTGCTGCAGCCAGAAGAAGCATCAGAACAAACAGAGCCGTCTTGGCAAGCAATATCCTCCCCCAGGAACTGTTGAATAAGGGAGTTAAGTTACCCTCAGCAATATACAGATAGTTGACCAGCGCACTCAGGATCAGGGCTACAACAATCACCGTTCCTGCCGTGGCAAATTTTGCCAGGGAGTCAGATATCACAATGACGCTCTGTGCATTATGCTCGTTTCTGCGCATCAGCAGGATAGCAAATGCAACCAGAGCACCTGTCCAGGCACCTGCAGCGCCGAGATGGGTCAGATCGCTCAGTAAATGGAGATAGTAATGCAGACCGTCATGCATAACGGCGTGTCCTCCCCAGGCAAGTGTAGCCAGCGCCACGCCCCCACTCATCGTCATCAGCAGGCAGGACAATACTCTCTTATTAGTGTAAAGGAACAAAGCACCGAGTGTGGTAAACAGGGCACAGAGCCTGACAATCCAGCTAATACCCACATCAGTTTCTTCTATCACCATCTCGATAACATGGATGGATAATTCTCTGAGGTCAGTTACTCCACTCATGGCATTAGATACCAGGAGCATATTAATGCCAGTAAGAATGATGCCTGTAACAACAGCAAAGGTTATAAACGACCTGAAATTAGTCAGGTTATAGGTTTCATGTCTGACACCGCTTATTCCATATATCTGAAAAAATGGCAATCCAAATATTACCATCAAATCCAGATAAAGAAGAAAACGAATAACAATCATAATCAGGTCGTTCATAATATTACTTCACTGTAAAGGTGTAATTACCGGTAATAGGGTGCGTATCTGAAGAAACCGCGCGCCAGTCAACACGATAAGTGCCAGCGGGTAAAGGCTCTCGCGGAATAATGACCATCGATTTAGGGTCAGCGCCTGGCGCCACTTTTGCCGCGACCGGCATCGGAGAATGTGATGACATGCCTTTCATACCCGTCATCGTTAATTTTGCACCTGAGAATTTCACGGTCAGATTTTCCGAGAAATTAAGCTGAATCTTTTCCGGGGCCGCTACGGCTGAATCAGCCTGTGGCACAGAGCTTTTTAATTCCGGATGGGCCATAGCAGAGAAAGCAACGCCCATAACGAGGCCACCTGTAAGAATGGCTTTATTTAAAATCGACATTTTATTTACCTGTTTAGTTGAGTGTTTTATATCAGTGCGTTAAAACCAGATTCTGGCTCCCGCCAGGAATACTACCTGATGGTCTTTCTCACCTTCTCTTTTCGCCATATCGGATGTTTTCCCGTAAAGTTGATTCCAGGAAACGCCTATATAGGGTGCAAACTCACGGCGTATTTCATAGCGCAGCCGGAGCCCCAGCTCTGTGTCAGTCAGTCCCCTGCCGCGACCCCGCGATTCATCATCCTGACTGTAGAAATTCACCTCATAGGATGGCTGGAGTATGAGCCGGTTAGTCAGTAAAACGTCGTATTCTCCTCCCAGACGAAGGGCTGCTTTTCCGCCATTACTGACAAAACCCGTAATTTCAGACTCAAAATTATAGAGTGCCAGCCCCTGAAAACCGACAGCAGCCCAGGTCCGGGCAGAAGCAGGTCTGAAATCCTGCCTGACACCCGCAACCAAATCCCACCATGGGCCAACCGCATGTCCCCAGAGTAACTGCGCTTCAGCCGCCTCCGTTTCCCCATTGCTTCGTTCACCTTCACTCTTTAGCCAAATCCGATCTGTGTCGCCTCCAATCCAGCTGTTAACACTCCAGCTGAAATTGTTGGTGTTATCCGACCGTTGCCATTCCAGTTGATCCAGCAGAACCAGATAATTAATCGCACTGTCGTGAATCGCATGCCCCTGTAAATTGCCGAATGCAGCCTTCCGGTCGGCATCGGTAACAGGCGGAATTGGCGTTCTGCTCTCAGTTACAATGGGCTCCATTGACGTCATCTCAGTGAAATTCTCATCTGCTGGCATCTGCATGGCAGACATGTCGTGCCCGGCGTGGGGATCTGCAGAGACGGAGCCCGCCGCAATAGAAAGCTGTGAGGTAAAGAAACCGGCGACCAGAACAGGTATGGCCTTCAAATTTCTCTTCATTCGCATCATTCCTCCACCCGGACTTCACGAAACATTCCCATTTCCATGTGATAGAGCAAATGGCAGTGATACGCCCAGCGGCCAAGCGCATCTGCTGTCACTCTGTAACTGCGTTTTGTACCAGGGGGAACATCTATTGTGTGTTTACGAACCATGAAATTACCGTTTTCATCTTCCAGATCGCTCCACATACCATGCAGGTGAATGGGGTGAGTCATCATGGTATCGTTGATCAGCGTGATCCTGAGCCGCTCACCGTATTTCAGCAGCACCGGTGCGGCATCTGAAAACTTGATTCCGTTAAATGACCAGGCAAACTTTTCCATGTGGCCGGTTAAATGCAGTTCTATGGTACGGCCAGGTTCACGTCCGTCAGGATCCTCAAAGCGGCTTTTCAAATCCGCGTACGTGAGAACCTTTCTTCCGTTATTTCGAAGACCAATACCCGGATCATTTAATTTCGGAGAGACGCTCATCGCCTGCATATCAACCAGTGGGTTATCCGTTTCTGACGCAGGATGACTTTGCATACCCGGCATTCCGGCCATCCGGGAATGATCCATACCGGCCATGCTGCTGTGATCCATGGGCGCGGAGGATGTCCCGCTATCCGGAAGGTCAGCACCGTCCATAGACATCATCTCTCCGCTGTTATCCATGCCTCCCATCTGGCTGTGGTCCATTCCTGCCATATCATGTCCCATTCCCCCCATACCCATATCTTCCATGGTCAACAGAGGACGGGGATCGAGGGGGGGAACGGCAGCACTTAACCCCTCTCTCGTGGCCAGTGTCCCTCGAGCGTAACCGGTCCTGTCCATGGATTGTGCGAAGATGGTATAGGCCTCACCCTGAGGCTCCACAATGACATCATAGGTTTCGGCAACGGCAATCCTGAATTCGTCAACGGTAACCGGGTTTACATACTGGCCATCTGCAGCCACGACCGTCATTTTCAGCCCGGGGATACGGATATCGAAATAGGTCATTGCCGAGCCGTTGATAAACCGTAAGCGTATCTTTTCACCGGGACGGAACAGTCCGGTCCAGTTTTTCAGCGGGGCCTGCCCGTTCATGAGATAGGTGTAGGTGTAGCCACTGACATCCGCGAGGTCAGTCGGATTCATTTTCATTTCAGCCCACATTTTCCGATCGGCAATGGTGGCTGACAGCCCCCTGGTATTCACGTCGCGGAAAAAAGAGCCAACGGTTGGTTTATTGAAATTGTAGTAATCCGACTGTTTTTTTAATTTTTTCAGCAGGCTGTGAGGATTTTCATCGGTCCAGTCAGACAACATGACCACATGCTCACGATCGTAAGCAAACGGTTCTGGCTCCCTGGCATCGATGATAATGGCACCGTATACCCCCTCCTGTTCCTGCAGACCGGAATGGCTGTGGTACCAGTAAGTCCCGTTCTGCTTAACCTTAAAGGTGTAAACGTAGGTATCATCAGGCTCTATGCCCATAAAACTCAGCCCCGGAACACCATCCATATTGGCCGGAAGAATAATGCCGTGCCAGTGAATGGACGTCTGTTCATTAAGACGGTTTTTGACCTTCAGGGTAATGGTGTCACCTTCTTTCCAGCGAAGAACGGGCCCCGGCAGGCCTCCATTGATTGTTTTGGCCTGACGCTCACTGCCCGTGATATTGACGGCCGTTTCACCAATGGTCAGGTCAAACTGAGTACCCTGCAGGGATGCGGCAACTGGCAGGCTCAGACTGGAACGCGCATTGAAACTCCATACGCCAAGACTTCCGGCTACGCCAGAGAGGGTTAACCCCTTCAGGAAAGTTCGTCGAGACGTTTTCAACAGCATGCGCATTCCCTTATTTAAAGTATGGTTACTGACAGAATTCGAGAACCGATTTAAATTAAATTACTGGTTCATCCACTTACAATGAAATGAATCTAGCACACCTTAAGAAACAAATTCATTACAATCGTGTAATGTACATAGCTGTATTACATTTACGTCATCTTCCCCACAGGTTGATTATTTTTATATATGATCATAAGGACATCTTTTATGTACCTCAGAAGGTAATTACACATGAATATATTAATCACGACCACTGCGTTTACAGCTTTATTTTGTGGGGCAGCTTTTGCTCAGTCCAGTGATATTGCCCATGAAGCACATCGATTTGTTAATAATGCCTCAGCCGTCAGTCATGTGAATTCCTCGACGCATGAAAACTTACCGGACAGGGTTAATAAAAACAACACGCCCTCATTCTCTGAAATGAATGAACATGAAAGGGCCATTGTTGCTCATTCATTTATGAACAACAGCGCGTCCTATGCGCATCAGAAAATGATTGAGGAACATAAAAAAATGCTGTCCGGCAGTGATGCAAATTCAAAGACCTCGTCTTCTTCTTTTAACGAACTGAATGCCGGAGAAAAAGCCGCTCTCGTGCATGAGCAGGTCAATAATGCCGGTGCGGAAGCACATCAGACGCAGGCAAGAAAGCTTCGCGGGCTGTATTCGACCAGGTAACTGCAGGCGGGTTAGTGCTTAGCGTCAGGTGCGCAGCAGGGCTTTACTGACGGGTTACGTAGCAGGACATGAGCCCCATATTGCTCTGCCGTAACCTGTTTCAGTCCCGTTAATCATCACCGTCGGGCTGGTCATACAGTTCCCAGAGCTTCAGGAGCAAACGGGAAACAAGATATGTTACAAAAATGACGACCATCAACGGTGCTCCCGATTAACTGACAGATGACACGCCTCCTGAAAACCCCTAGCATACGCCGCAGTGTTCATGCTAACGGCGAATTCCAGTAAATGTATTCTACCGATGTCGTAAAAGAAAATGCCTACCTTTCAGCCACCCGCTCGGGGCTGGAATCGAACGAGATCGCTACTCTTCAGCGCTCCTTGCCTTCCCGGTTTAATCTGCGGCATTTGAAAAAAAATGAATCATTAAAACTCGTACTGCAAAAGAAAGCGGGAAAATCACGTGTCGTGGCCTATAAATTTACGTCCGGTTCATTTAATTACACGGCGTATCGTATATCAGATAAAAAGTTCTATAACCTTTCCGATACTTCCGGGAAAGGCAGTCTCGATTATCCGTTACCGGCCACAGCAAGACTCAGTTCGCCTTTCAATCCTGCAAGACTTAACCCGGTATCGGGAAAAGTGAGTCCCCATAATGGCATTGATTATTCCATGCCCATGAACACGAAAATAGTCAGCGTCATCGACGGAAAAATCACCCGGGCCGAATACAACAGTACCATGGGATATTTTGTTGAAGTAACGGGAAAAGCCGGTGTTAAAACTCGCTATCTCCACCTCAATAAAATACTCGTTACTAAAGGGGCCAGGGTTACACGGGGAGGTGCTATTGCGTTATCCGGTAACAGCGGACGTTCATCCGGTCCTCATCTGCATTACGAGCTGGTCATCAATAACAACCCTGTTAACTCTCTGGCGTTCCGGGCAGCGGCACCCGCTGATAACAAACTCGAACAGCATGCCTTTGCGCATGTCAGAGACTACGAACGATACCTGGACTGATAACGGGACCGCGACGCGGCCCCGTCTGCCGGATTAATTTTTTTTATCGTTTTCACTTCCGTGATGTTGATGATCTCCATGCCCTCCGTGGCCGTGGAAAAGATGCATTAGCGGGCAGACCAGCAATAACAGATATGGCCAGTAACCTGCCACATGTGACCAGTGTTCGCGCAGGAGGGCAAATGCCGCGATCGCGGCGACAGCAATAAGCGCATAGGTGGTACTTTTCATACTGGACTCCTTCTGTTCGTAACTGACCCTTCACTCAGTGTTATTTCCCGAGCCTGACACTTTTCAGACGCAACGCATTCACAATGACGCTGACGGAGGAAAGAGCCATGGCCGCCGCCGCAATAACTGGCGACAGCAGTATTCCATACACAGGATAAAGCAGACCTGCAGCCACAGGCACGCCAAGTGCGTTGTAGATAAATGCAAAAAACAGATTCTGTCGGATATTTTTCATGGTGATCTCTGACAGATGACGGGCCCTGTTCAGTATCATCAGGTCGCCTTTGAGAAGGGTGACTCCGGCACTTTCAATTGCCACATCTGTACCCGTTCCCATGGCTATGCCCACGTCAGCCGCTGCCAGCGCCGGGGCATCATTTACACCGTCCCCCGCCATCGCAACCACATGACCAGACGCTTTCAGTCGGGTTATCACTGCTTTTTTGCCGTCAGGCAGAACCCCGGCTTCAACCTCATCTATTCCCAGTTTCCGTGCGACTGCTTCAGCAGTAAGCTGGTTATCCCCGGTGAGCATAACAATGCGGATCCCCGCCTGACGCAAAGCTTTAAGCGCATCCGGCGTGGTTGCTTTCACGGGATCCGAGATAGCTATCAGGCCTGCAAGGTACCCATCTGTGGCCACATAGATAACGGTAGCGCCTTCCATCCGCAACGTATCCGCAACGGCCTTTTGATTATCAATAACGATACTGTTTTCCTGCATAGCCAGTTCATTACCAATAACAACCCGTTGACCTTCAACATCGCCTGAAACACCTTTCCCCGACGGAGCATTGAAATCACTGACTGCGGGTATCATGATCCCCCTGTGCTGGGCTGCCCGGACTACAGCCATACCCAGCGGATGCTGCGAGCCTTTTTCCACTGCGGCCGCTACACGTAAAAGAGATGCTTCCCCACCCGGATTGAGACTGATAATCCCTGTCACCGTCGGCGAACCTTCCGTGAGCGTGCCTGTTTTGTCGACAACCAGCGTGTCCACTTTTTCAAGACGCTCAAGGGCTTCGGCATTCCTGATTAACACCCCGGCCTGGGCTCCTTTGCCCACCCCCACCATTATCGACATCGGCGTGGCCAGCCCCAGCGCGCAGGGACAGGCAATAATCAGGACCGACACAGCCGCAATGAGACCGTGCGCCATCCTGGGCTCGGGCCCCCAGACAGACCAGATCATGAAAGCAACAACCGCGATAAGTATCACCAGAGGAACAAACCAGCCTGAAACGCTGTCAGCCATTCTCTGGATGGGGGCCCGCGAACGCTGTGCATCAGCGACCATCTGAACAATTCGTGAGAGCATCGTTTCATCACCGACTTTCTCTGCACGGATGATAAGACTACCTGTCTGATTAATGGTCCCCCCGATGACAGGGTCACCCTCCGTTTTGGTAACAGGCATAGATTCCCCGGTCACCATCGATTCATCAACGGTTGTTTTGCCTTCGACCACGATACCGTCGACCGGAATACTCTCTCCAGGTCTGATGCGGAGCTTATCGCCAGGCAGGACATCTTCCGCATTAATATCCGTTTCATGACCGTCTTGATCCAGCCGCCTGGCGGTTTTGGGGGCAAGGTTAAGAAGCGCAGTAATGGCACCTGAGGTTTGTTCCCTTGCCCGCAATTCAAGGACCTGTCCCAGCAGAACAAGCACCGTAATAACAGCTGCGGCTTCAAAATAAATGGCCACCAGGCCATCCATGTTTCTGAACGATGCAGGAAACCAGGAGGGGAAGACGGTTGCAATGACGCTGTAAACCCAGGCTACGCCGGTCCCCATTGCAACAAGGGTAAACATATTCAGGGAGCGGTTACGTAACGACATTCCGGCCCGGGCGAAGAATGGCCAGCCACACCACAAAACGACAGGAGAGGCCAGAAGTAACTGCAGCCATGTGTTGTACTGTGGCGGTACTGTATTCCTCAAAGCGGGAAACAGATGAGAACCCATTTCGAGTATCAGAACCGGAAACGCCAGCAACAACCCCAGCCAGAAGCGTCTTGTCATGTCGCGAAGTTCATCACTCGTCCCCGTGGATGCCGTAGCTACGAGCGGCTCCAGTGCCATTCCACAGACAGGACAGCTTCCGGGACCACTACGGCGTATCTCCGGATGCATCGGACATGTCCACACACCTTCAGAAATCTCTTTCTCCGCCTGGCGGTGAGACTGTTTTATCTTATCAGGGCTGACTTCATGGTGGTCGTGGTGATGGTGATGTTCACTGGCATCTTCGGTAAAATAATGATCGGGATGGGCTTTAAATTTGCTCTCACAGCTGGCGGAGCAGAAATAAAGCTGATGGTCCTGGTATCGAATGCTGCTGTGCGCCTTGTCAGGCAGGATGACCATCCCGCACACGGGATCTCTCACCTTATGCAATGCGTGACTCTCGTCCGGGGATGATGTCTGCTCAGAAGCAGTCTGGTTGTTATGTTCCACTGCATTGTCATTTTTCACAGTAACTCTCCTTATGCATATCTGAAGCATTTTCTGTCTTCAGGATATGTCATGGATGCGATTACCACGAATGCCGCCGGCATAAGAGTGCCTGCTGCCGGCGTCCCGTTATCAGCCGTTCCGCTGACTATTCGATTCGCTGGAAGACTTTTTTACTGCCCTCCGGTGAGAATGCGATAACATCGTAAGCCTCTTTTCGGGCCCCCATCTCCATTCCCGGACTTCCTGCTGGCATACCGGGGGTGGCGAGACCGTATATACCCGAACCAGACTGCATGGCCTTATGTATCGTTGCCGCAGGCACATGGCCTTCAATGATCAAATTACCTACAACCGCGGTATGACAACTTCGTAGTCCAGCAGGAACAGCATGCTTTTCTTTCAGGGCTGACAGCGCCTGATCATTCATGACGTGAGTTCGCACTTCGAACCCGTCTTTTTCCATCGCCTTGCCCCACAGGGAACAACAGCCACAGTTTTCAGATTTGTACATATCAATGACTTTTTCACTCGCCATTGCAGGCAGTGACAGGCCGAGAGCCAGGGCCATTAGAACCACTTTTTTCATACTCACCTCTGTATATTATCGATATAAACCCTGACGTCAGGGTGAATCAGTGCAGAAGGACGCCCACTGGGGGCGCCCTTTCAGGGTTATGACACGCTTTTTTTATGTCTGCGCAGCCAGATTAATTTGTAGGCGGCAGGAATAATGAACAGGGACAGCAGCGGAGCCGTGATCATCCCACCAATCATTGGCGCAGCAATACGGCTCATGACTTCTGAACCTGCGCCGGTTCCCCAGAGTATTGGCAGCAGACCCGCAATGATCACCGCCACGGTCATGGCTTTCGGCCGGACACGCAGTACGGCACCATGATAGAGGGCTTCATCAAGACCTTCCGGTGTGAACGTCTCTTTACGGGACAATTCCGGGTGCGCTTCAATGGCATGACGCAGATACATCAGCATGACCACGCCAAACTCTGCTGCCACCCCGGCCAGGGCGATAAACCCGGTTCCGGTCGCCACTGACATATGGAAGCCCTGCCAGTACAGGAACCATATTCCGCCAACCAGGGCGAACGGCAGGCTCATCAGGATCAGCAGGGCTTCGTCAACCCGGCGGAATGCCAGATACAACAGGATGAAAATGATCATCACCGTCATCGGCACCATCAGCTTCAGTTTCTTGTTGGCATGCTCAAGCAGTTCAAACTGTCCGGAGAATGCCACACTGGTTCCCGGTCTCAGTTTCACTTTCTCGCTGATGGCCGTCTTAATGTCGTTAACCACCGACACCATGTCCCTGCCGCGGGCATCAACATAAATCCAGCTGGCTGGCCGGGCATTTTCGGTTTTCAGCATGGTTGGTCCAGAAACGACGTTAATATCCGCGACATCGCCCAGCGTGATCTGCTGCTTCATCGGGGTCAGGATCGGCATCTGTTTCAGCGCCTGCGGACTGTTCCGGTAATCCTGCGGGTAGCGAATGTTAATAGGGTACCGGGCCACCCCTTCAACCGTCTCACCCACCATAGCACCTCCGATTGCTGAAGAGACGAACAGCTGGACATCACCTACCGTCATCCCGTAGCGGGAGGCTTTCTCCCGGTTGATATCGATATCGATGTAGCGCCCGCCCTCAAGTCGCTCAGCCAGGACAGACACCACGCCAGGCACGGTTTTGGCTACCGCCTCGATACTCTGCGCCGTCGCGTCGATATCGGACAGAACAGTCCCGGACACTTTGATACCTATCGGGCTTTTGATCCCGGTTGAGAGCATATCAATACGGTTACGGATAGGCGGCACCCAGAGGTTTGCCAGACCCGGTAAACGGACTGTCCTGTCGAGTTCATCAATAATCTTGTCAATTGTCATGCCGGGACGCCACTGATCCTCTGGTTTGAGCTGGATCGTGGTTTCCACCATTTCAAGCGGTGCGGAATCCGTTGCGGTCGCTGCTTTACCGGTCTTGCCAAATACAGAGGCCACTTCAGGAACGCTTTTGATTAACTTGTCCGTCGTCTGCAAGAGTGCTGCAGCTTCTGCCGGAGAGACGCCCGGCAGGGTCGACGGCATATACAACAGGTCGCCCTCGTTAATCTTCGGCAGAAACTCGCCACCCACCTGACTCAGTGGCCAGATAACGGTGAAAATAGACAAGGCCGCAACCAGCAGGGTTGTTTTTGGCCAGTGGAGAACCCGCAGCAGCAATGGATGATACGCTTTGATCAGCACCCGGTTCAGGGGGTTACTGGTCTCGGCAGGAATTTTCCCCCGTATCCAGAATCCCATCAGGATCGGAATGACAATGATGGCCAGCACGGCCGCCCCCGCCATGGAGTACGTTTTCGTGAATGCCAGCGGGCCAAACAGACGTCCTTCCTGACCTTCCAGGGTAAAGATAGGTATAAAGGACAGGGTGATGATCAGCAGGCTGATAAACAGTGCGGGTCCCACTTCCACGGAGGCGTCGGTAATCACCTTCCAGCGGGTGGCGTTGTCAATCTGCTCACCCGGATGCTGATGATCCCATTCCTCAAGCCGTTTGTGCGCATTTTCAATCATCACAATGGCGGCATCCACCATCGCGCCGACGGCAATCGCTATCCCTCCCAGCGACATAATATTGGCGTTCAGTCCCTGGAAGTGCATGACGATAAAGGCGATACACAGGCCAAGCGGGAGAGAGATAATCGCCACCAGGGCAGAACGTACGTGCCACAGGAACAGGGCACAGACGATGGCCACAACGATAAACTCTTCCAGAAGTTTATGGCTGAGGTTATCAATCGCCCGGTCGATTAACTGGCTGCGATCGTAGGTGGTCACGATTTCAACGCCTTCCGGCAGGCTAGCCTTCAGTGTCTCCAGTTTATCCCTCACTGCCGTGATTACGTCGCGCGCGTTTTTACCCGACCGCAGGATCACCACGCCACCAGCGACTTCCCCCTGGCCGTTTAGTTCGGCAAGACCACGCCGCATTTCAGGCCCGGTCTGCACGCGGGCAACATCCCGCAAATAAACCGGCACGCCGTTCTCGCCCGTTTTCAGGACGATGTTATTAAAATCATCAATGCTCTGAAGATAACCGCTGGCGCGGACCATATACTCCGCTTCGGCTATTTCAACGGATGAACCACCGGCCTCCTGGTTAGACGATTCAAGGGCCTGTTTCACTTCGGGCAGGCTGATCCCATACTGGGACAGTTTTACCGGATTGACCTGAATCTGGTACTGTTTCACCACGCCCCCAACCGAGGCTACCTCAGCCACGTTCGGGATGGTCTTCAGCTCAAATTTCAGGAACCAGTCCTGCAAAGAACGCAGTTCTGAAAGGTCGTGTTTTCCGCTGCGATCGACCAGGGCATATTCAAATATCCAGCCCACCCCCGTGGCGTCCGGGCCGATTTCAGAGCTCACACCCGCAGGCAGTTTGCCCTGAACCTGATTCAGGTATTCCAGCACGCGTGAACGGGCCCAGTACAGATCGGTGCCGTCTTCAAAAATGACATACACATACGAATCACCGAACTGTGAAAAACCACGCACGGTTTTTGCGCCAGGTACGGACAACATGGTAGTGGTAAGCGGATAGGTGACCTGGTTTTCTACAATCTGTGGGGCCTGTCCGGGATAGCTGGTTTTAATAATGACCTGCACATCTGACAGGTCAGGCAGGGCATCGACCGGCGTGTTAATAATCGTCCATGTGCCCCAGATGCTGAGAAACAGGGCACCCATCATGACCAGGAAACGGTTGGCGACAGAGCGCCGGATAATCCATTCAATCATCGTCGTCTCCTCAGTGCCCTGAATGCATATTTACAGGCTGGTCAGACATTGCTGGCATACTGTTTTCTGTTTTTTCAGGGTGGCGCATACGTTCCAGCGCGCCCGTAATATTGGCTTCGGAGTCAATGAGGAACAGGCCACTGACCACCACGGTATCGCCTTCATTCAGGCCGGAGCCAATGCCGGACTGTTGCTGTGATTCATGCAGCACCTGGATCTGTTTCGGCACAAACTTGCCTTCATTATCGACAGTAATCACGCGCTGTTCTTTACCGGTATCGATAACGGCCTGGCTTGGTATCAGCAGCATATCCTGGCTCCGGGTATTCAGTTTCAGGTAGGCATTCATGCCCGGTTTAAGAAACTCATCCTTATTGGAAACCTGGAGACGGACCTGAAGCGTACGGGTTGTCTGGTCCACGCTGGGAAGAATGTTCCATTTTTCGACATGGAATGTTTTATCCGGATAAGCCGGTACCGAAATTTCAAACTGCGACGTATCTTTAAGCAGATAGGCGATAGATTCTGGCACTGCAGCGCTGATCCAGACCGGATCCATCCCCTGAATCTGAGCCACTACTTTATCTTTCGAAATATTCATTCCGGTGCGCAGGTCAAACGCAGTAATGACACCATCAATAGGTGCTTTAATGGAAAAACGGGTCTGGATTGTGCGGGTTGCACGCAGCCTCTGAACATCCTCTTCCGGCATGCCAGCCAGACGAAGTCGCTCCAGCACCCCTTTTATCTGGGTTGGCGTACCGCCTGTACCGGATAGCAGCAGGAACTCACTTTGTGCCTCAACCCATTCAGGAATGGTGATATCGATAAGCGGAGTGCCTTTCTTCACATGATCGCCAATCGTCAGGGGATACACTTTTTCGACGAATCCGTCAGAGCGCGCCTGTACAATGACAAACTGATACTCGTTGTAACTGACATTAGCCGGAATGGTCTGAGTATAATTCAGCATCCCGCGCGTGACTTTTTGTGTTTTTAATCCCAGGTTCTGAACCTGCGTTGGATCAATACGGATCCCGCCACTGCTTTTCTCGGCGCTTTCATCAGCATATTTTGGCAACAGGTCCATATCCATAAAAGGCGATTTTCCGGGTTTATCAAATTTGGTATCCGGTTTCATCGGGTCATACCAGAAAAGAACCTTTCGCTCCGGTGCCTTTTGTTCTGTTTGTACTGTTTTTTGTGATGAGTTGATATACTGCCAGGCAGTAACCGATATCAGGCCTCCTGCTATGAGGCTGCTGATAATTATTGCAGCATATTTTATCTTTAAAGAAGCCATACAATTTCTCGCTGAAAAATCAAAACACCTGGCATATGCGCCCGATCATTCATTCACAGTAATCCCTTAATGAATGTTCAGGCGCACTGGATGTATTCGCTCCGGACTGATAATCAGGATTGCGTAACGTTAATGCTTTTGAGTAAGGAGATATTGCCCTGCTGAATAAACGAGAAATCGACATGGTTGCCGGTTTTCAGGGCATTGATAGCGTCGTCTGCATTAACAAAAGTGAAGCGCATGGTCATTGCAGGCCAGCCCACAGCAGGGATTGCTTCGTGCGAAATGGTGATCTTTTTACTATTCATATCAATGTCTTTAACGACACCGGTGCCCTTGATAACCTGCTGTGCCGAAGCATCACTGGCAGCGTTCATATCACCATGCTGATGTACTTCAGCATGCAGACCGGCAGAAAACATGACAGAGATAGCACCAAATAAAACGGCTTTAAGTGAGTTACGCATTTTTAATTTCCTGATATGTTGAATATAATTTACTCTACCCAACCGCCACCCAGTGCGGTGAACAGATTAATTTCGTTAACCTGTCGGGAATAGGTAAGGTCGAGAATGGCTTGCTGCGTAGTGAACAGGGAGCGTTCTGCATCCAGCACTTCTATGTAGCTGACTGCACCACTTGAATATAATCCCCGGGCTCGCTGGAGGGTTATCTGGAGTGAATCAAGATAACGCTGCTGTGCCTCGAGTTGCTGGCTAAGACTATCGCGCAGCGCAAGCGTGTTGGAAACATCCTTAAAGGCCGACTGAATTTTTTGTTCGTAATTAACCACCGACTGTTGCTGGCGAATTTCAGCCAGTTTCAGATTGGCTTTGTTCCGGCCGGCATTAAAAATAGGAATTTCAATTTTAGGGATAAAATTCCACATTCCGCTTCCTGACGTAAAGAGGCTGGACAACTCCGTACTGCTTGCGGAAAGGCCACTGGTCAGGGTAATGGACGGGAAAAAGGCCGCTCGCGCTGCGCCAATACTGGCATCAGCCGCTTTAAGCTGATATTCCGCTTCCATGATATCCGGGCGCTGCAGCAAAATTTGTGACGACAGGTTTGGGGGCAGTTTTACTGGCGCGATTTCACCACCTTTCATCCCTTTTTCTGACGGAACTGCGCGGTACGTTCCCAGCACCAGTTGCAGGGCATTGTTTGCCTGAGCCAGATCGCCTTCTCGTTTGGCTATTTCGGCGCGGGTACTTTCGATTTGCCCCCTGGCCTGTTCAAGCGCCAGAACGTTCGTACTCCCGGTCACCAGTTGTTGCTCAACGAATGCATAAGACTGTTCATAATTTTTCAGCGTTTTCCGCGCAATACGGAGTTGTTCGTACGCCAGTTGCTGGCTGAAATAGCTCTGTGAAACGTTGGAGACCAGCAGGATGTGTACGGCACGACGGGCTTCTTCGCTGGCAAAGTAGTTCTGGCGATCAGCCTCACTCATGTTCTTAAGTTTGCCAAAAAAATCGAGCTCATAGTTGAGCTCCAGACCCGCGTCGTACTCCTGTGTGGTCGGCTTGTCACCTTTCAGACCACCGCTGTATGTGATCCCGGATGAGGCATTCAGTTGGGGATAACGATCTGCATCCGTGACGTTGAACTGGGCCCGGGCCTCTTCAACCTTCAGGGCAGCCATTCTCAAATCACGGTTATTAGTCAGAGCTTCACCGATCAACCGGGTAACCTGGGGATCGACAAAAAAGTTACGCCAGCCCGTATCCTGATAGCCATTTACCGCTGGCGTCAGGCTGTTATGGGACAGTGAAAACTGCTGGGGTACCGGTGCTGCGGGCCGCTGATATTCAGGCGCAAGCGACACGCAGCCTGCCAGGATGAATATCGTGCTAATGCTGAGTAATTTTAATTTGAACATAACGCTTCTCGTCCAGGCAGACCTGGTAAATGGTTCAAATGAAGTCCAGAGTATTGATAGGGGTACTTTACCTAACGCTCTCTGTTTGCCGAGTGACAGGATAATGACAATGTTGTCATTTTTGCTGTAATCCGTTGATAACGATCGTGGGCGCAATAGAATGACATTAGCAGCCAGCCGGGGAGCAAGATGAAAATATTGATCGTCGAAGACGAAATTAAAACAGGTGAATATCTCAGCAAAGGGCTTACAGAGGCAGGGTTCGTAGTGGATCACGCTGATAATGGTCTTACCGGATATCATCTCGCCATGACAGCCGAGTATGATTTAGTCATTCTGGATATCATGCTACCTGATGTGAACGGCTGGGATATCATCCGCATGCTGCGCACTGCCGGAAAGGGTATGCCGGTCTTACTGCTGACAGCCCTCGGCACGATCGAACATAGGGTCAAAGGACTGGAACTGGGTGCGGACGATTATCTGGTTAAACCCTTTGCGTTTGCCGAACTGCTCGCCCGGGTGAGAACCCTTCTGAGGCGGGGAAACACGATGATCACGGAAAGCCAGTTTAGGGTGGCTGACCTCTCGATTGATCTCGTATCCAGAAAAGTCAGTCGCGCCGGAAACCGCATTGTGCTCACCAGTAAAGAGTTCAGCCTGCTGGAATTCTTCATTCGCCATCAGGGAGAGGTTCTTCCCCGCTCCCTGATTGCCTCTCAGGTCTGGGACATGAATTTTGACAGCGACACTAATGCGATCGATGTCGCAGTAAAGCGACTCCGCGCTAAAATAGACAACGATTACGGGACAAAGCTGATCCAGACAGTCCGGGGCGTGGGCTACATGCTGGAGGTCCCGGATGCATAGCAAACCTTCCAGACGCCCTTTCTCACTCGCTCTGCGGCTGACCTTTTTTATCAGCCTGTCCACGATACTGGCTTTTATCGCCTTCACCTGGTTTATGCTGCATTCTGTTGAAAATCATTTTGCCGAGCAGGACGTCAGCGATCTTCAACAAATCAGCACCACACTGAACCGTATACTGCAGTCCCCGGTGGATCCGGATGATAAAAAAATAAGCAAAATAAAGGAATCAATTGCCAGCTACCGCAACGTTGCCCTTTTGCTCCTCAATCCCAGGGGGGAAGTGCTCTTTAGCTCAGCTCAGGGGGCGGCACTACGCCCGGCAGTGAATTCAGCAGATTTTAGCGAGCACAGCCGCGCACGGGATGTCTTTCTCTGGACGGTGGAGGATCCTGCGGGACCGATGGATACCGGGTCCGAAATGAAGATGGAAACATACAGGATTATCGCCTCCTCTGGTCAGGCGATATTTCAGGGCAAACAGCAGAACTATGTCATGCTGACTGGCCTATCCATTAATTTCCATCTCCATTACCTCGATGCGCTGAAAAAGAACCTGATTGCGATTGCCGTCGTGATAAGCCTGTTGATTGTTCTGATCATTCGAATCGCTGTCCGTCAGGGGCACCTGCCCCTTCGTAATGTCAGCAATGCCATTAAAAACATCACCTCCGAGAATCTTGATGCGCGACTGGAACCGACACGCGTTCCCATTGAGCTGGAGCAACTGGTTATCTCGTTCAATCATATGATTGGAAAGATTGAGGATGTCTTTACCCGCCAGGCCAATTTCTCTGCCGATATCGCGCATGAGATCAGAACGCCCATCACCAATCTGGTGACGCAGACTGAAATCGCACTGAGTCAGGATCGAACACAGAGGGAACTTGAGGATGTCCTCTATTCCAGTCTTGAAGAGTATAACCGGATGACCAAAATGGTCAGCGATATGCTGTTCCTGGCACAGGCAGATAATAATCAGCTGATACCTGACAGGGTCATGTTTGACCTCAGAGCGGAAGTCATGAAAGTCTTCGAGTTTTTCGAAGCCTGGGCCGAAGAACGCAATATCACGCTCAAATTTAACGGGATGCCCTGCCTGGTTGAGGGAGATCCACAAATGTTCAGAAGGGCGATCAATAATCTGTTATCCAATGCCCTGCGTTATACCCCGGAGGGACAGGCAATCACCGTCTCAATAAGAGAGCAGGAGAGCTTTTTTGACCTTGTGATTGAAAATCCGGGGAAACCAATCCCTGAAGAGCATTTATCAAGGCTGTTTGACCGTTTTTATCGGGTAGATCCGTCCAGACAACGAAAAGGAGAAGGCAGCGGCATCGGCCTTGCGATTGTGAAGTCCATCGTGGAAGCACATCACGGAAGAGTGCAGGTGGAATCGGACGTACGTTCAACTCGTTTTATCCTATCCGTGCCCAGACTGGAGAAAATGATTCCGGAAACCCAGTACTGAGAATAAAGATTTAAATGACAAAGATGTCATTAGCCTGTCATGCAGCAAACAGAAGCCATTCGATATAATTAGTGCAACTTATCAGGAAGGATGGACTACAGAATCATTACATGGTGTAGCACTATGCCATGTAATGAACAGAGAGCCATCTCCCGGAGAAATAATCACTGCAGTAGATGTTTCAATTATGGAACTGAAGACTCAGATAATGATTTCCCGGACATCACTAATTAATTATTGGAGAGTCACCATGAAAAATATCGTCTTAGCATCTGTGTTAGGTCTTGGCTTAATTTCGTCAGTGTGGGCCACGGAAACCGTGAATATCCATGAGCGCGTCAACAATGCACAGGCTCCTGCTCACCAGATGCAGTCTGCTGCTGCTCCTGTAGGAATTCAGGGGGCCGCCCCCAGTATGACCGGTATGAATCAACATGAACAGGCCATTATTGCCCATGAAACCATGACGAACGGATCGGCAGATGCGCATCAGAAAATGGTGGAAAGTCATCAGAAGATGATGGGAACTGGTACCGTTAACGCTTCCCGTCCGGCGACTTCGTTTGCGGCGATGAATGAACATGAAAGAGCAGCTGTTGCCCATGAATTTACGAATAACGGTCAGTCCGGCCCCCATCAGGCTATGGCTGATGCACACCGCCGCATGATCAATGCGGGCTGATGACAACTGAAGTTTCCGTGCGGTTACCCTTTCCTTGGTAGATTGTCCCTTATACGGATATGTTGTTATTTTTTGCCCCCTTCAGGGGGCTTTTTTGTCTGACTCAGCTAAACTTATCCGGTAACCATCTGAAAGGGTTTATTATATGAAAATCACAAATTCGCTTTTTGTTATACTGATGTTATCCCTGCCAGCGATTTCCGCAGAACATTCAGAAATGAAAATGTCAGATATATCCTCATCGGCATCGTCACAGGAATATATGTCCGGCATGAAAGGTATGCATGACAAAATGATGGCCGCTGTAAAAGATTCCGATCCCGACAAGGCTTTTGCGAAAGGCATGGTAGCACACCATGAAGGGGCAATAGCAATGGCTGAGACCGAGCTAAAATACGGAAAAGATCCGGAAATGAGAAAGCTCGCGCAGGACATCATTAAAGCTCAAAAAGGTGAAATTGAGCAGATGAATAAATGGCTTGGTAATCAAAAATAATGATTGCGGAAATAATATATTGCGCGTACAGTCAGAGTGTTCCCGGGCACGGGAACCTGTTAATCGTTAATTAATCAAAACCCGATTCATTTCGGGTTTTTCCTTTTAAAACCCCCAACGCATGCACTGCACCGAGTGAAATTCACCTGAGCCAATTCTGCTTGCTTATTATTTCGATGGGAATTGCTGATTTTAATTAAGTCTATGTTTTAAAAGCGTTTCTCATGCCCGGGTTTGGCAGGGGTTCGTCCTGTTCTCTGGTCATACGCAATGGCAATTCGCAGTCAGGGCTCAAGACTACTTTTACCTCTTTTTTAACAGAAAGTTTCTGGACCCGATACTTGCCGGAAACATCATCTGCTGTTCATCCCGACCAATAAAACGAAGGTATCACTCTCGTTTGAATCTCACTTACTTTCCATTTTGTAATAAAGAATCAAGTTTTCCAGTGATATATCAATACCAACTTTTTTTAATAACCTTTTTCGCGCAGTGTATATTTCTTTCAGCATATCTTCATAACCCTGACCAAGGTGAATTTGTTTATGGCAATTGCAACACAGAGATATGATATTTTCTTCAACATCAAGAGATGTGTCAAAAGCATCTTGCCTGGACATAGGTACAATGTGATGAGGTTCTGTGTAATTTAAGGATGAATTTCGCCTTCTGAATGTTGGGTGGTCACTATCGACTTCACATCTGTAACCTGCTTTATTCAGCGCATTTTGGGATACGCCTTTACTCCTGGGATACGAGAGGCCATTTTTTACTTCTATTGCATTTTTCTTTGGTTTGGCTTCCCCTGTATATTCAAACGTCTGAACGTTGTCAAAGATATTACTTTTCTCTATGGCATTGATCAACTCATCGTCAGAGTAATACTCACTGCTGGCCATTTCTGTTGTACCAAAAAAATCCAGTTCGTTAATTGCCTGAACAAGTTCCTCACGAATTGTCCATAAGTTTCTTTTGGGTTTTCCGCCGATTTCTTTACTCTTCATTACGGTAATGAATTTTGTACCGGATGCGATATTTCCGACACCTTTAACCTCGAATCTACCAAGTTCTTTTTGAACTCTGCCACCCAGTCCGTTTATGACTCCATTAGCACTCATGCTGTGCAGGTCGTACTTCTTACCAATATCGAAGCATGTGCAGGAATGATTTGGCTCAATAAACCATTTTTTTAACGCTGCAATACTTTTTGTGTCAAAAACTTTATCATTTGTTAATAAAGTTTTCCATTCTTCCACACTGATATCAATGTCACAGACATACTCTCCATCAATCACTTCGCATATTTTTTTAATCACATTCATTCCCCTGTTATACAGATAGTCATAATGAAAATATAAAGCTTGCTAACCGGTATGGTTGCGTAAGGACCGTAGTCTCTCAGAGACCGTGCTTTCTTTTTTTTCAGGCCTGGACACTAAAGGGTCTGTTGCACCCCGAAAAAATTTGTTGCGGGGATTGCTCATTGAGATGAGCCTCTGCTCGATCATACCAGATCAGCAGGCTGCCCCCAATGCTATGGCTTCTTAGTTTGGCCATTATCCGGCCTTCCTCACGACCAATAAAATAGAGACATTACCCGTGACGCTGCCACCGTCTCAGCCCGGAACGATCAGTGAGCGCTTCTGATGACCTTCGGTTTTTTTAACGAAGCGGGTGGGATACGGTTTGTTGCTGAAATCTTAATAATAACCAACAACTGATGCTAATTTCGCACTTTTAACATATATGAATATAAATGTTATGAATAATTGCATTTACAGGAAATATCATGCGTTTTGTCATCCGGGATCCGAAAAAAGCCAGACCCGGATCTCCGGAACACGCCCCGGCGCGCGGCGGCGCAGAAACACAACATCTAGTGCTTCAGTCAGATGCATCTCATACCAGATGTTGTGTTTTCGCCCTGCCCCGTGACCCGGCGCGCAGGTGCCGAAAACAGCGATGTGGTTATTTCCTGGCCGTGGTACACTTCCGGAAAGTCTCAGACAGCGTAAAAGTCGGATCAGGCGGAAACGGCCATCCCGTAATTTAATGGTGTGGTTATATGCCTGCGTATTATCACCATGGAAATGATTTATATATGGAAAATTATCAGCTGTAACTTTCAGGTTAATCAATACGTGATAATCGCGACAGGTTACTATCGGGTATTGGAGGGGCGAGGTGAGCCACACTTTTCAGCATGTCATTTTTGAATTGAA
Organism: Phytobacter sp. MRY16-398; assembly: GCF_003925915.1. Classification (NCBI taxonomy): domain Bacteria; kingdom Pseudomonadati; phylum Pseudomonadota; class Gammaproteobacteria; order Enterobacterales; family Enterobacteriaceae; genus Phytobacter; species Phytobacter sp. MRY16-398. The sequence goes on from NZ_AP018757.1 coordinate 107,813, forward strand.
ACTGATTCATCAGGAACTCTGGTTTTCTACTAAGACAGATCTCGATGAACTATCGCATTGTGACAAATGGCGAGGCAGTGAGATTCGTTCAACAGGAGGAAGAACGCTCGCCATGCAAGTCGGTCATCCGGATGAATGGGAGTACACAATCTTCTATCACGAACATGATACGGGATTGATTATTGATGAACCAGATGAGGATACCGCTGTTTCTGAAGCGTTCCTTAAGGATGTATGGTTCTGGATGACAATGCTTGTTCATCCTTATATTGATGATAACGGTTTGTTTTCACCAGAGGACGAATGCAGGGGTGACTGCTATAGCGGCTGACGGGATTTCCAGACAACAATGAATCCGACATTCCATCCGTTTTTTAAGGGGCAAATAATGAAACATACCGCACAGGATGTCCTGCGCGCGGCTGATGCCGGGAAATTTCCTCACGAGTTTACTCTCGAGGATGCGCAAAAAGTGCTTGATGCCAGTCCGGAGCCGGTAAAAATAGGGCGCTGCCTTTTTATCTGGATTGATGAGGGTAAAGGCTTACTGAAAATCCACTGTACAGGACAACCTCGGTACACCTTAAATCATCCGGCTTCCCTCTCTTCTCTGGGGGGAAGGATCCGCAAATATAAAGAAAAGCTCAGTGTGGCAGAGGACAGAAAGAAGCCGAAAACACCCCGGCCACGCTGAGGGTTGACCGTCATTCCGTGCTCTGGCTGACCCGTGCTGACAGGATTTCTCAACAGGCGAAGGAACAAGGGCGGGCGCGTTTATCGTCACAGAAAGCGGACAGCATCCGCAGTCACAATAGTGAAGGAAGGCAACCATGACCAGTTCGAAATTTACCGCCGCAGAGATGGCGATACCTGTGCACACGGTGATGCCCGGCCCATCCGGCCCGGGGAAGAGTGTCCTGCTGCAGGCAGCCGCACGGCGACCTGGTATCTCCTGCGAAGAATTGCTTAAGCAGACAACACCCACAGAGGAACAGCAGGAGCAGGAGACGATGCGCCAGGAAGCGGAAGACAGGGCCGAAGATCAGCGCCTGAATGCGGTCCGTGAAGCCTTCTGGCACAACACACCAGAGGGGCATCACGACCGGGAGCTGCTTCATGATCTGCTGGTTGCGTCTGGCGTCGCACAAGAACCCACCCCGGAGCAGATCAGGGCGTTCTTCATGGCGCTTCCGGCCGACATTATTGGTGCTGCACTTTCCTGGGGGTTCTGTGATACCGGGGTACGTGAGCGCACTTACGCGTTCGTGCAACAAAACAGGCACACCGTGGCTGAGGCTGTCGGTCAAGGCGGGATTTACTGACCCGCCCTGCCGCCAGGTAACAGGGTGTACAGAGTCGATTACTCACCGGAGACAGGAATGAACGATATGGCTGCCGCCTTAAGAACCATGCGCAAGTTTGGCGCGGGAATTATGACCATCACACAGTTTACGGATGTTAATGCCGGCGAAAAATCAGACCCCCGGATGCCGCGAACGCGGCTGCGCCGCTACCTGGGGCAGTACGGCCTGCGCGGTGAAGCGCTGAACCTTGAGGTCAGACGCATCGTTGCCGGCCCTGAGCGACGGGATAACACGCTTAAGGACGGGATTTACTGTACGTGGCCCTATGGCTGGGAGCCTGCAGATTTTACACCGATGATGCGCCGCATTTTTCACGGAAAAAGCACGCGTCATGTAATGATGTCTGATGAGGTGCCACTGCTGTATCAGAACACGGGCGGCAGGTCATGGTGATCAACAGCAGATTACGGCCTGAACCGGAGCGGACGCCATGACCGCTGTCGTTCCGTTGTGGGTGCCGGTGGCTACAGCACTGGCTGGAATGGGTGGTGCGCTGGGCAGCCAGTTTCTCTCACATTATTTCGCCGCCAGACGCGAAAAAAAGGCTGCAGATAAAAAGCTGGCTTCAGAGCGCGCATACATCGGCAGCCAGCTGATGATAATCCTGGCAGGATTCCGGGTGCAGTGTCATGAGTTTTCACGCTTCCCGGTTAAGGACGATGGTATTCTGCCACGGCCCAAGGCGCCGGATTTCAGCAGGGTAAAGGGAGACTGGACTGTCCTGGATGGTGTGCTGCAGCTGAGAATTCACAGGTTGGCTTTTCTGCGCACTCAGCACGAGGCGCGGCTGGATGCTGTATTTGAAGAATATACGGATGGTCACGAATACCGTGAAACCGCCTCTGACGTATACCAGAAACTGGTCGGTGAGTGTGACGGTATCATTCAGGAACTCAGCACGCTGTGTGCTCTGCCGTCCCCCTGGTCCCTGGATGAATAATTCCGCTTCCGACAGGAACATAACATGACCCAGCTTGTGAATTACGGTTCGGCACCGGCGCAGCTGCCGGTGGCCATCGATTATCCGGCGGCACTGGCACTGCGCCAGATGGCTCTGGTACAGGATGAACTGCCAAAATACCTGCTGGCGCCGGAAATCAATGCCCTGCTCCACTATGTCCCGGATCTGCACCGCAGGATGTTACTGGCCACCCTGTGGAACACCGGCGCACGTATCAACGAAGCGCTGGCCCTGACGCGGGGGGATTTTTCGCTGGTATCACCGTATCCGTTTGTGCAGTTGGCCACCCTCAAACAACGTGAAGAAAAAGCGGCCCGCAGTGCCGGCCGTACGCCCGCCGGTGCCACGCCCCACCGTCTGGTCCCGCTGTCAGATAACCTCTATGTCCGCCAGCTGGAGATGATGGTGGCCACCCTGAAAATTCCGCTCGAGCGCAAAAACAAACGCACCGGCCGGACCGAAAAGGCGCGCCTCTGGAACATTACCGACCGGACGGCGAGGACGTGGCTGAATGAAGCCACTGACGCCGCTGCGGCTGACGGGGTGTCGTTCTCGGTACCGGTGACCCTGCACACGTTTCGTCACTCCTACGCCATGCACATGCTGTACGCCGGTATTCCACTCAAGGTGCTGCAGAGCCTGATGGGCCACAAGTCAATCAGCTCAACGGAAGTCTACACGAAGGTGTTTGCGCTTGATGTCGCCGCCCGCCATCGCGTCCAGTTCTCTATGCCCGAAAGTGATGCCGTTTCCCTGCTCCGACAACACTCACAGGACAAACCCCGTAACTAACATTCTGAGGACATATCCATGGCCATGCAGCTAGTTCGTAAGAAAAATCCAACCGGCGGATCAATTCGTTGGCTGCGTCCCGATGAGGAAGACGCCGTCAAGGCTTACTACAGCGCTCGCGCGCCGCTAACTACTGGCGAACTGACACTCGCCAGTTCGGTACTTCAGGAAATGCGGCAAAAAGAGGCCTGGCTTGAATGTGACTGCGTACATGGTGAACACCCAGCCCGGAACAGCGCTAACCTGATGAAGGATACTGGCACTCTCTTCTTGGCAGGATTCAGTCACGAACATGATATGTCTTGCCGTATGTACCGCCCTTTCTGCGGTGATGAAGGAGCAACTCGGGTCGGCACACGAAAAACGGCAGGAAGCAGGCGAATAAGCTACCGAGATTTCCTGCCTCCGGATGATGCCGGTACCACCATTAAAGCTCCGGGACGTCCCACCAAACCGGAAGACGATCGCACCCGCCGTACCCGCCGTCCGCGTATAGCGCGGCTGCTGCTAACTCTTATTGAGGACGCAGGCCTTAACCGTATTGACTCTCTGTTTCCGATTCCGTCCCGGAGTGTCTCGGAATCCGTAAACATGCTCAGGAACGTTACGGAACAAAATGAATTTATTCGGGGGCGTCTGCTGTCAGAGATCGTAAGATTTTCTCCCGGTATTAGCGAAAACGGCAGGGAACAACTGATGAAGACGCTTGAACGTCCGGATGCACACTGGCCCGCCAATAAAACGCGGATGTTCTTTCAGATTTTTACATCCACAAAGGTCTCCCGGGACGAAGTCTCGTTCATATGGCCGGACGGTGAGCTGGTTTTCCGCCCTGAGCGAGGGTTGAGTATTAACGGCGAAGCACAGGATGGTGCCCGGCCACCCTATTGGGTGATCCTGGCATTTCGCAGAGGTATGGATGGCTCTGTGATCTGCAGCGAAGGTTATGCGCATGCCCTGTTCAGGCGCGGATGCCCGGTGCCAGTTGACAGTGGCCTGGAACGCGGCACGCTTGAAAGCCTCTCCGAAGCGGCTGAATGGCTGTCAAAAAAATCGGATGCGCCGGCGTTAAGCCTGGTAAAGCCTCTTTTTGATATCGAGGTGGATCTTGAAGGTGAAAAAGGGTTTGTACTACCTGACTTTATTGTCACCGCCCGGGACCTTACTGGAAGCATCCATCAGGTAGTGATCGAGACTATGGGATATACGGATGAAGAGTACTGTCTTCGTAAAGCTGAACAGCATAAGGGAATGAGGACGCTGGGAAAACTACAGACCGACCCTCCGACACACAGTGCCAAACCGTTTAGTCGGCATATTTTTGGGGTGTTGAATCACCTTAACGACAGATGAGTGTTTATGGGAAACACCCCAACTTTACTTCTCTTTCTCGATGCCCTGATGGGAAATACCCCAAGTTCAGGCCGATTTATCCAAGATTGTAAAAATCAGCTTCCCGTTGTCATCCTGAGACATTGATGCCTTAAGGGGAGTACTTTCGTTAATATTCTTAAGCGCCGGATTAAGAAAAGTTCGTTTCATCTCCGCCATATTTGTCCTTTGCGAAGCTGGTAACATGAACCTTTCAGAAAGCCATTCTGGTGTAGTTATCCATATTCCAGACTGACGATACTGGCAAAGGCTTTCGTATAAACGAATTACCTTAACGCTCTTAAGCTTGCCGCAATCATACAGGGAATAGGTTGTAAATTGGCTGGTTAGCCCCATAAGATATGGCATGACTTTATAGTTGAATTCGATTTGCCATTTTCCCCTACCCCGTTTTAGACCCGCTTCCGCAAGCCAGGGACGTTTAAGCTCTTCAAATTCCCCTTCTTTTGGATAAAAAGTTACGTTGCTTTCCGCGAGAAGATTCACTCCCTTTTTAACATCGCCAGATGCCGTATCAACACCGACTTTAAAATACTTTTGATAATCGGCAACAGTAATAGTGAAGACTGGAGACTCCTCTTCAGGGTTCTCCTTGTTGAAATAGCATTGCATAAGGCATAACCATAAAACTCGTTTTGCCTGTAACGGAAGATGATAAGCAGCCTCAGTCAATTCATTGGATTGACTGATGTTTACTGCTTTTTTTGCTTGAGCAGTTATAGCAGTTGAAGTTGTCATTTTCTGTATGGGTAAGATTTGAAGTACCCATATCATGGCATGATAGTTGTGATTCGACAAGTTTTAACAACGAGTTATCCACAGAGTGACATGGAGTGAAAAACTTGGGGTGTTTCCCATAGTAACTTGGGGTATCTCCCATGATAACTTGGGGTGTTCCCCATATAAACTTGGTGTAAATCCCATATAAACTCGGTGCTTTTCCCATAGTTACTTGCCCCCGTTCCCATAGATCCCCCTCCTGAGGCCTGTAATACCAAGGCTTGCAGCAATGCTAAAAAGTAGAAAAATTATAAAAAAATGAAAAAGAATAAAAATGCCTTTAAAAATAAGCCTGTGGATATGTGAACAAACTAAAAGAGAACTTGGGGTATTCCCCATATTTTACATGATCCAGTCAGTCTTCTACTTGTGCGTAAGAGCATTTTGATACTCCGTGGATATTCCGCTTCCTCGACCATTCGCTCGCTCTGCTCGGTCATTTGTCTGCGGCGAGCGGTATAAATGTTTGACTTATAAGTTGGCCAGTTTCCCATAATTAGTCAACGGAGCTGATTATCTGCTTGGAAGTACAGGATACTGTTCGTTGACTGGATAGACGGAACTTTGTACCACAACTTGTTTACTTGGGGTGTTTCCCACAAATAACCCTTACAAGAACTTGGCCTCTTTCCCATAGTAATTAAATTGCATTCCAAGTTGGGGTATTTCCCACATGCTTAAACCAAAGACATGCCCCGTTGAACACTACCTCGAAAGAAATGTGCTAAATACCAAAATCTCATGAATAATATCTTGCAACATGAAGCTTTTTGGTCAAAATGACAAAAAACGTCATCAGGTAAACATCATGCGAAACTTAGATCAGTTGAAGAAGGTAGCATCAAGAGCACACAAAATGTTGACTTCATTGAGTGAACACGTTCGTGAAGAAAAACAGGAATTAAAACAAAATGAATTTTACCAGGTATACAGCAAAGCATCTCTCTATAAATTACCCAAGCTAAGCAAAGGCAGTGTTGAATACGCTGTGAATGAAATGGAATCAGATGGCTATGAATTCAATAAAAAACCATCTGGGAATACCGTCAAGTATGCGATGACGTTACAAAACGTCATCGATTTATATCGACACCGTGGAGTACCAAAGTACAGAGATCGTCATCCAAAAGCTTTCACAATTTTTGTTGCGAATCTTAAAGGTGGTGGGTCTAAATCTGTTTCTACAGCCACGCTTGCACATGCATTCAGGGCTCACCCGCATCTTCTCTATGAAGATATCAGAGTCTTAGCACTCGATTTTGATCCTCAGGCTTCTCTGACAATGTTACTTCGCCATGAATCTTCAGTTGGCCTGGTTGAAGAGACGGCTGCTCAGGCAATGCTTCAGAATGTAAGCCGTGAAGAACTGATGTCAGAATTTATCGTTCCAACCACGATTCCAGGAGTCGATATTATTCCGGCTTCAATTGATGATGCTTTTTTGGCTGAACGGTGGAAAGAACTGTGCAACGATAATTTGCCAGGTCAAAACATACATGCGGTGCTCAGAGAAAATATCATCGATAAGTTAGAAAAAGATTACGATTTTATTTTTATTGATACTGGTCCCCATCTTGATGCTTTCCTTAAAAATGGCATTGGAGCGGCTGACATCCTCCTCACCCCGCTTCCCCCTGCCACCATCGATTTTCATTCTTCACTGAAATTCGTTGCGAGTCTTCCTGATCTAATTGGAAGCATTGAGGCCGAAGGGCATGAATGTCGGCTTATCGGAAACATAGGTTACATGTCAAAAATACTGAATAAACCTGACCATAAAATTTGTTTAAGTCAGGCAAAGGAAGTTTTTGGTGCTGACATGCTGGATGCGGTTCTACCCAGGCTGGATGGTTTTGAACGAAGTGGGGAGACATTTGATACTGTTATATCAGCCAATCCGGTCACATATGATGGAAGCAGTGATGCACTCAAGAATGCGAAATTAGCAGCTGAGGACTTTGCTAAAGCAGTCTTCGATCGGATTGAGTTTGTTCGTTCAAACGGAGGTAAATAATGTCGAGAAAAACTATAGGAAGGCAATTAAATACCCAGCTGTCAGTTGAGCCAACGGCAGCAGAAGGAAGAACGCAAATATTTACACTCAAAACCGGGCGTAAAGTAAAATTTAGTTTTATGACAGTTCCAGCTTCGGATGTTTCTACTCAAACATTTGTTAAACAAGAAACAAATGGAAGAGATCAGGCTGCTCTTACAAAAGAATCTCTTAAAGATATTATCAAGACCATCAAGTTACAGCAGTTCTTCCCATGTATAGGGGTAACAGAACGAGAAAAAATTGAAATACTCGATGGTTCTCGCAGGCGGGCTGCTGCGATATTTGTGCATGCTCCACTCGATGTGATGACGACAACGGAGTCGTTAACGTACGAAGAAGCAAGACAACTTGCCAAAGATATTCAGACTGCCAAAGAACATAACCTTCGTGAAATAGGTCTCAGACTTTTGGCTATGAAAGAAACAGGTTTGAGTCAGAAACAGATCGCTGAACAGGAAGGACTCTCTCAAGCTAAAGTAACAAGAGCGATGCAGGCGGCGGCGGTACCACAAGAGTTGATTTCGCTTTTTCCAATCCAATCAGAGCTATCATTTAGTGACTATAAAGCGCTACTTGATATTGATCTGTCATTAAGCCAAAAACAAATCTCTTACCAAGTGTTGGTAGAGAATATAGCCAGCCAGCTGGACAGCATTATCGCTGATGACAGTTTTGCTGAGGATGAACAAAAAAACGCAGTGCTCAAGTTGATATCTAAAACTTCTCTATCTTTAGTTTCGCCACCTTTGAAAGATAAAGCAGTAGTTACACCTCTTTGGGATTTTGATGAAAAGGATAAATTCGCGCGCAAGAAAATCAAAGGTCGCAACCTTACCTATGAATTCAACCGTATGTCTAAAGAGGTTCAAAACGATATAGATAATGCGATCGAATCAATCCTTAAAAAGCATTTTTCAAGTTAAATTCGCCATGGCGATTTCAACTGTAACATCATGTTTTACTATCGTTTTCCGATAGAATTTCATAGTGAAATCGCCATGATTTTAAACCTATAGCTTTGCTTTCAACTGTACTCAGAGCGTAAGAGGTAAAATATAGCTCAGCGCCCTGGTGCTTCCTCGCTCACTCGCGTGCTTTGCCCGGTCACTCGGCTGCGGCGAGCACTGCCTGCATTCTCAGGGCTTAACCGATCCTGGCTTTCGGAATTTCCTTCCAGCGCGTGGTATAAGCTGGCGAAAGCATTCCTCGTTTCATTTGCCATTCAGGAGCAGTACCTCTGCCGGCAAACCACAGTTGTCCGAGTCGCGACTGGTTGATACTGTCCAGAACAGCCATTAGCTCCTGACTGTGTGGCCGGGGCGATTGTTCATCGAACAGATTCAGTTGAGCTACCCCTGACGAAGTGAAATCATTCAACATGATACCTGCTTTGGCAAACCGCACGCCGTCACGCCAGATACGCTCCAGCGCTCTCTGGGATGCGGCAATGATGTCACGGGTATCCTGAGTAGGGGTAAGTAGTTTTTCGCAGGCTACGTTGCTGTAATACGGCTCGTTTACGGCGAACGGGGATGATTTAACAAAGACTGAGATGTGACTGCAGAATTGACGTTCTCCGCGTAATTTTTCTGCTGCACGCTCAGCGTACTGACATATTGCCTGCCTCATGCCCTCAAGCGTAACGATCCTTTCACCGAAGGACCGGCTACAGACAATCTGTTGTTTAGCCGGTGGTGCTTCTTCAAGCGCGATACAGCTCTCTCCGTTAAGTTCCCGAACAGTGCGCTCGAGGACGACGCTGAAATTTTTCCGGATAAAAGCTGTATTGGAGCGTGCGAGCTGTAGTGCAGATTTAATGCCCATGATGCTGAGCTTTTTGGCAATTCTGTTCCCGACTCCCCAGACTTCTTCGACCGGCTGCAGAGAGAGTACTTTTTCCGTTCGCTTAGGGTTTCCGGGAGTCAGGGCCAGAACGCCCCCGAACTGCGTCCACTCCTTTGAGGCCCACTGAGCGCTCTTCGCCAGCGTTTTGGTAGGCCCCATACCGACACCAATGGTCAGGCCGGTACCGTTCCTGACATGTTCGCGCAGCTGACGGCCGAAATCCTCGAAGCTCATACAGGCATCGATGCCGCGAATATCCAGGAACATTTCATCAATACTGTAGGCTTCCACCCGGACAGCCAGTTCTTCCAGATGGCTCATAACACGATTGCTCATGCTCGCGTAGAGCTCATAATTGCTTGAAAACGCGTACACTTTTTCACTAAATTGCATATTCTTCAGCTGGAACCAGGGAATCCCCATTTTTATACCTAACTGCTTGGCTTCCTTCGACCTTGCAATTACACAACCATCGTTATTGCTGAGAACCACTACCGGAACAGTGCGAAGATCGGGCCGGAATACCTTTTCACAGCTTGCATAGAATGAATTGACGTCAGCAAGGGCGAACATCAGTCATGTCCCCGGGTTTTGTGCACGAATGCCATCACCACACCGAATATCTGAAGGTGTTCCGGGTCTGGCCAGAGAGTAGGGTAAGAAGGATTCATGGGCTGCAGGCCAGGGCGGGGAGTTAAAAGCAGACGTTTTACTGTAAATTCTCCATCCACCTCGGCAATGACAATGTCGCCGTGACGTGCCCGTTCAGCCTTATCGACAATGAGTAAATCCCCCGAGTGTAATCCTATATCGGTCATGGAGTTACCTATTGCGTGGACAAAATAGGTTGAACTGCGTCGCTGGATACAAAACTCATTCAGGTCCAGTTCTGCTTCAACATAGTCCTGGGCTGGACTGGGGAACCCGGCCTGGCACCGTTCCGTAAACAAAGGGGCTGTGAATGGCTCCGGGTTGATAGCCGGGCGAGTAAAATGAAACATAAAACCTCCTTTTTATACTGTATTTATATACAGTATTATTTCTTGTTTTACTGAGGTTTCAAGATCAATCGTGCGTCCGGAGTTTAATTGGCTGTATTTTCATCAAAAATAAATAGAGTCTCAGGGGCTCTTTGTCTGGTCATTTTTTCCGATAGTGCCGGACTGTCCAGGTGTGAAAGAATTTTTAGGGGGGGCAGCGGGTCAGGGGAGGACTGTACGGCTTTTGGGGATGACACAGGATGCGTTGTTCCGGTAGTCAGTCCGCATTGCTAGAGGTTGATTATCCACAGAAACGGGGGATAACCATGTGGGTAATGAATGGTGTACTGCATCAGCGGGCTGACCACGGGAAGCGGGGATAAATGAGAGGGATTAAAAAAGGCCACTGGCGAACGTCCTGCTCGCCGGTGATTTTATCTGGCCCATCTGGCAGGAATAATTGCTCTATATTCCTGATACTGCTCATAAATCGCATATTGCAGCATTTCAATACGATCTAACAGTCTATCGGCGTCCGATATATGCCGCCATTCACCCTCAATAGCGGTTTTCTGGCCATCTGGGAGATTCAGCGTAATTAACACATGGTTGTCGCGAATAATCACCCCGTCTGTAAAAATACCCAGATCATCCCTGACTATATTGTTTATCTGAAAAGCTTCAAGTCTCATGTATTTTCCTCCGGTTGAAAGCTCTATTTAGCAGGCCAGAGCCAACGCTACTACTGGTGCAACACGCGATTTCAAGCGATGAAAACGATCAAACTGGCCGGGGTAATTCTCTCTGCGGTGCATATAGAAAATTCCCTCAGCTCTCCAGCCCTCTTTTATCCAGCGTGCCGGCACATCACGGCGACATTGTCGTTGCCGATGCACTGTTCTCAAGCTCTACAAATCAGTATTGCCTTACACAAATTTTCTCTGTGAAGTCTCCAATTAATTACTAATAGTTCTCTAATTTATCTCTTTTTTGTATTGATAACGTCCCTTTTAGGGTGTACTGTATAAATAGTTCTCTTATTTATCTCATATAATTACCTTTTTATGACTATTACATATACCAAAAAATCTCAGGAGTCACAGCATGAAGTTCTTTATCGATGATGGTTCCACCAATATCAAAATGCAGTGGACGGACGGCAACGAAGTCAAACGGCTTATCAGCCCCAACAGCTTTAAGCGTGAGTGGGCGGTGACCTTCGGTTCAGAGCCGGTGTTTAACTACGCCTTTAACGGTGAGCAGTATTCCTTCGATCCCATCAGCGCGGACGCTCTGGTGACCACCAATGTGGCCTGGCAGTACAGTGACGTGAATGTGGTGGCCGTTCACCACGCCCTCCTGAAAACGGGAATTGAACCACAGGAAGTGGATATTGTTGTCACGCTGCCGCTCGCCGAGTTTTACAACCGTGACAACCAGCCCTGCGAAGAAAATATCCGGCGCAAGCAGGAGAGCCTGATGCGGCCGGTGACGCTGAATGGCGGGAAAACCTTTGTTATCCGCAACGTCGACGTAATGCCTGAGTCAATCCCGGCAGGCTACAGCGTGGTGAAGGACCTGGATGATCTGGATTCAATGCTGATTATTGACCTGGGCGGGACCACGCTCGATATCTCTCATGTCAGGGCGCGTATGCGCGGTATTTCACGTATTTATGGCAACCCGGAACTGGGCGTCTCGCTGATGACCCAGGACGTGCGCGCTGCACTGAGTATGGCCCGTACCCGCAGCAGCAGCCTTCTTGCGGATGAAATCATTATCCACCGCCATGATGAGGAATTCCTGAGTAAGCGTATTAATGATCTCTCCCGTCTTGAGCTTGTGAAGGCGGCACTCCATGATTCACATCAGCGCCTGATCACACGTGTTCTTGAGCCGATCAGCAGCTTTAACGGGTATTCTCATGTTATGGTTATTGGTGGCGGTGCTGAACTCATCGCCGGTGCGGTCAAAAAACATTGTGGGCTACGTGAAGACAGGTTTTTCATCAGCGAGAGTCCGCAATATGACCTGGTGAATGGCATGCATGAAATTGGCTGAGAACATGGACAAACCGGATACCCGTCGCAAGATTATGTTTTACCTGAACCCGGAGAGCAGTGAGGCAGAGCGCTATGTCTGTGATGAAATAGACAGAATCTCTCAGGGAGAAAGGGGCCGTGTCTGGCGTGCCACGATGCTGGCTGGTTTTGCGCTGCGTAAACAGGATCCCCGGCTGGCAAATATGCTGGCCGAGCTGCTGAACGAAAACACCACTTTCGAAGAAATGGTGATGGTGATGCAGGCTGTATTTCCCGAAGAGATGAAGGGGCTGGTTAACCGTAAGCCAGCAGCGACAGTGGTTCAGGATCGCGACTCAAAAGACAGGTTACCGGCTCCGTCTGATGACGAGACCCGCGACAATGCCAGGGCGATGTTTGGCCAGTCTAAAAAGGGGATGTAAATGACATTCACCTCCCGGGTTAAAAGCGTTACTGCAACCATGTTCCTTAAGGCCGGTGTGCCAGAACAGCAGCTGCGGACCCGCATGAAGTCGGTGGGGCAGAATATGCTTCTTGCCAGCACTCTGGCGATCGTCCCGCTTGTAATGTTTGATGATGTGTCGGTTGCCGTGAAAATCATACTGCAACTGGTGTATGCCCTGCTGATCTGCGGCGGGGTGATACTGACTGTGGAAGAAAAGAAAAAGTAACCAACCCTTCTCATATTGCGACACATAAACCCGCTTCCGCGGGTTTTTTTATGCGCTGACAATGGCCTCTGGCCATGTCGCTTTCACTGTGCCGTACCGGCACGCTTTAGCCCGTCACGCGTTGCGTTCCGGAACTGTGACCTGTTCTGTCCCCGAACTGATGTCTCTCCCGTTCTTCACCGCACAGGACTGTCCCACACGGCCGTCGGCTGCAAGGACCGCAGAGCTGAACGACGGCACCCGGTCCCTTCGCAGGCTCCGGGCTGCGGCTTTGTCGTTCTCCCTGCATCCTCCTTGTCTCCGTGTGGGTTGCCTGTTTCTGCGGCGAAGGAACTCAGAGAAACATCAACTTAACCCGGAGGAAATCCAACATGTCACAGAAAAACGTCAACACCGCAGCAAAAGAATCTAAAGAATCATCACTTTCAACAGACCAGGTCCTGGACCTGTTTGACTGGATCATGACTGTGCCCGGTCTGCAGTTCCCGGATAATTTCACCCCACCGGCAGACAGCGAAGAACTTGTGGCCTTCTGGGATGCGGGACCGGATTATCTGCAGGTCTGGATTGTCTCAGGCTATCCTGTTGCTGCAGCTGCACCCATGGACGGTCTTTTTATCACGCTGCCAGGGGAGGGGGCGTAATGTCTCAGCTCTCTATGTTTGATGCACCGGATATGGCCATCACGCCATCAGTACCCGTTTCAGACCTGACAGCTGCCCGGGCACTGCCCGCAGTTGTTAGCGTTCCTGCACGCAAAGTCCGGGGGCAAACGCGGCAGGCCTTCATTGATGAATTCTGCCAGACAGCGACGTATCTGCGGCGCAGTGAGGTCTTTCGTGATTTTGTCACCCTGGCGGCCAGCGAACTGGATCTGGTCCGCATTCACACGCCGGAAAGCAGGGCGCGCTGCAGCCAGATTATCGCCCGCTATAAAGCGTCGGATATCGACCGGATGCATACGCTGTTTTCGCTCATGGTCGCTGCGCTCTCAGAAGCGCACCAGGATTTTCTGGGTTCGGTTTACATGGAGCTTGAGCTGGGAGCCGATGAGATGGGGCAATACTTCACGCCGCATTCCGTTTCATCTTTGCTGGCGCAGCTGGCCGCCGGTGACTTACTGGCGCAGCTGAAATCCTGCCCCTTTATCAGTCTGCAGGAGCCAACAAGCGGGGCAGGGGGCATGGTCATTGCATTTGCGGAGATTATGCTGCAGGCCGGGCTGAATCCCGCGACACAGCTTCTGGTCACCACCATTGATATCGATCCACTGGCGGCAGACATGACGTTTGTGCAACTCAGCCTGCTGGGCATTCCGGCCACGGTGAACACCGGCAATACCCTGACACTGCAGATGAACCTGACGCGTCATACTCCAGTCTGGTTCTTCAATGACTGGCAGGAACGGATACGGTCGCATGAGCGCATCCAGGCCATGCGGGCATTTATGTCCCGGCTTTGCTGATATCCGAAGCGGGCCTGGCCCGCTTTTTTCCGGACTGACGAAATTCGCCAGCCGGAGCCGGATATGCTTCCACCTGCACCGTGCCTTCACGGTAGCCCGGCCGCATCGTCATCCGGGTACCGCTGCCGCTCGCCATCCTCACCCGTTCGCACCCTTTACGGCGCATTCAGCCCGTAAAGGTTTTGCGCTGCGGCTTGCGGTGTCGCCCCTCCGACTTCGGCTTTTCACCGGGCTTGTGTGCCGGCACGGCGCAGGCAATCCTGTCTGGCCGCACTATACCGGAGACAAACATGCACAGATCCCCAATGACCATTGCCGGCCTTATCGCGCGGTTGCAGAGATACCCGGAAGATGCCCTCTGTCTGGGGACGTTCTGGCTGGCGGAGGATTTTCTTTCTCTCGATCCCTCGCTGACAGATGAAGACATTGAGGCGGCGATGGAAATCGCCGACGACCAGCATGATGCAGAGGTGGGGTTCAACTGGTACACACTGGAGATGGCCATCGAAAGGATGCGGGAGTAGTAAGCCTGCCGGTCGCCTTCGGGCGGCCTCTTTTGCGAAAGGAGGTCGCTGCGCTCCGCGACAGAACCGTCCCCCGTTGTGACGGGCGCCGGTGTGTTTGCACGCCGTGCCTTCACGCTAGCCCGGCCGCGTCGTCTCTAAGGGTGCGCTGACGCCGTCATCCTTGTATGTTTAGTATCACAATGAGAAACGTATACACTCATTGTGTCTTACCTGGTGTTGCAGCACGTCCGTCGTCCAGGGATATGAGCCCGTGGGTGAGCATCATTGCGCAACATCAGTATCAGTATTAGCCCGAACAATTGCCGGGGTGTGCAAACAGCCCGTATCTGCAAGGCTGGGAGAACTGAACATGAGTGATAAAACCACGATCGGTATAGATGTAGCTAAAAACACTCTGGAAGTATTTATCGACACTACCGGGCAGTTACTACATCTGGAAAATTCAGCTACGGGAGTTCTTGAATTACAGGAAGCTCTAAGCGGGTTTGCTGTGACTGGAATTATAATGGAAGCAACAAGCCGGTATCACTGTACTGCTGAAATAATGCTAACTGCAGCGGGTTTTCCTGTTGCTGTAATTAATCCTCGTCAAATAAAGAATTTTGCCAGAGCGATGGGCAGGGTGGCAAAGAGTGACCCAATCGACGCGAGAATTATTTGCGAGTATGGTCGACGCATGACGCCACAATTCAGACCGGTAAAAAGCGAAGGGCAACAATATCTTGCCGTACTTTTGACCCGTCGGCGTCAATTAATTCAAAGCCGTGTGATGGAAACCAACCGTTTCAAAGAACGATGCGGGGCTTATATTGAGCAAGGAATCAAACGGCACATCGAATGGCTCTGTGTTGAGATTGATAATCTGGATGCTGAAATCAAGCAACGGCTTCGCCTGGATGAAACTCTGGATGAGAAACGTCGGTTGCTTGAAAAGGTAAAAGGTATAGGGCCCATAACGCAGGCCACACTTTTGATACAGCTTCCAGAACTAGGATCCCTTACTCGTCGGCAGGTTTCAGCTTTGGTTGGCGTTTGTCCTTATGACAGAGACAGTGGACAACTTCGAGGGAAAAGGGCGATCTGGGGGGGAAGGTCTGGTCTGCGCGCTACCCTTTTTATGGCCATGCTTTCAGCGGTGCGCTTTAATCCTCAAATCAAAGCTTTCTTTAACGGACTGTTAGCAAGGGGAAAACCAAAAAAAGTGGCTCTTACTGCCTGTATAAGAAAGTTCATTACGATACTAAATGCCATGTTCCGCGATCAAAAAGATTGGATTTATGGGGATACTGGTGGTCTTCACACTACCTAATTTTCAAACATTCACACTCGGCTGGCATGACTTTATCAGGGCGCTCCCTGATAGTCTGCTTATGTCATAAGCAGACGTTGTGGGCTAGCCTGTGCAAAACAAAGGGGGGAGGTTATCAGTCTACAGGAGAGTCATGCTGTGGATCGATAGGCGGCTCCTTTGTCGGCACACGAAACCCTGCATCCTATTTCAGGGTAACCGAAGGGTTAAATGAGGCCAGCTCCATGATGACATCGTTATTCCGGGGGAGGCATAGTACGTCAATTGCGCGTCAGGCATACTTCTTCTAAACATCGGCTACTGGCTGCTTCTGTATAACTATGAAAAAATAGTAATTCGAATTTCAGGGTAACAAATACAGAGGTGGGGCCTATGTCGGTATTTCATGACTGGCTGCTTGAAATTGCAGACGGAAAGTACTTTGTCTACATCAAACGTCTGTCAGCCAACGATACAGGCGCAACAGGTGGTCATCAGGTCGGGCTTTATATTCCTTCTGGAATCGTTGAAAAACTGTTTCCGTCCATCAACCATACTCTTGAGTTGAACCCTTCGGTCTTTCTCACTGCCCACGTGTCGTCACATGATTGTCCGGACAGCGAAGCTCGAGCAATTTATTATAACAATCGTCATTTTGGTAAGACCCGAAACGAAAAACGCATCACGCGCTGGGGAAGAGGAAGCCCACTACAAGACCCTGAAAATACCGGAGCTTTGACGCTTCTGGCCTTTAGACTCGATGAACAGGGTGGAGATTGTTCGGAGGTAGATATTTGGGTCTGCGTTAGTCCTGATGAAGAGGACATTATTGAGGCCGCTATAGGCGAAATTATTCCCGGCACTTTTATCTCCGGGCCAGCCGGACAAATTCTGGGCGGCCTGTCTATTCAGTATGTACCTGTAAATCATACATACGATATTCCTGAAGACTGGAAGCGGCGTTTTCCGTCTGGAAATGAAATTATTCAGTATGCCGGCGTTCATTACGTGAAAAATTCCGAAGACCCGGATGAGCAACTTATCGATCGTAGGCGCATCGAGTATGACATCTTTCTGCTGGTTGAAGAATTTCACGTTCTGGACATCATTCGGAGGGGATTTGGCTCCGTGGATGAATTTATTGCGCTGGCCAACTCCGTCAGTAATCGCCGTAAATCCCGTGCAGGCAAATCACTAGAGTTGCATTTGGAACAACTTTTCATTGAGCATGGCCTGCGACAATTTGCCACGCAGGCAGTCACTGAAGGCAATAAAAAACCGGACTTTCTGTTCCCTTCAGCGGAAGCTTACCATGACGATTCGTTTCCGGGGGAAAAGCTACGCATGCTGGCGGTCAAGACCACCTGTAAAGATCGATGGCGCCAAATACTGAACGAAGCAGATAAAATCCATCAGGTACACCTGTTTACGTTGCAGGAGGGAGTATCTCAGGCACAGTACAGGGAAATGCAGGATGCGGGGGTCAGGCTGGTTGTTCCGTCTCCGCTACATAAAAAATATCCGGAAGCGATCAGAGAGGAATTGATGACACTTGGTGCGTTCATTGCTGAGCTTTCTGGGCTTTACGCTGAACTTCCCTAAGTAAGCTCCCGGCATATAATGCCGGGAGGATTGCTCAGGTTTTTTCACCCTCATCGGCGTCGGCAGATACAGCTTTCAGAATATAAGGTTCCAGCAATCTGGCAACGGCTTCGAATACCGGTACAACGACAGAGTTACCGAACTGTCGGTATGACTGCGTATCAGAAACCGGGATACGGAAAGGTTTGCCGTCCGGTTTCTCAAATCCCATAAGGCGTCCACACTCATGGGGAGTTAGCCTGCGCGGACGACGTGCCTGGTTTTCTTCGTTTGCAAAGTCTGTTTCACCTATAGCCATATCCCAGCCGCGGTCTATCAGTATTTCAGACCCGTCTTTGTGATAGCGTGCGGAAAGCGTACGGGCAATGCTTTCCTTGTTTTCAGGGTTGACGAGACCAAAACCGAAGCCGTTCCCTTTTGCCGCGTGCTTTTTGGCGTAGTTGTACAAATACTCCCAGAGCTTTGGTGTCAGGATATATTTACTGTCAACCACGGAGTCCAACAACTCGCCCAATGAAGGACGTCGTTTCGGATAAAAACGACTGATATCGCGCAGGGTAAAGCCATTATGAATATTCAGGTCGCGGCGGAAACCTACCAGAACAATACGTTCGCGGTGCTGAGGCAGGAAGTGCTTGCCGTCGATGACTTTAGGGTCGTTTTTACCTGCAACAGCCGCATCTGCAACTTCGTAGCCCAGTTCGTCAAGGGTTTCCATGATGACTTTAAAGGTTTTGCCCTTGTCATGACTCTTCAGGTTTTTAACGTTCTCCAGAACAAAGATGGCCGGTTGTTTTGCACGTATAATACGTGCTACATCGAAGAAAAGCGTTCCCTGTGCCTCACATTCAAAACCATGTGCACGACCAAGAGAGTTTTTCTTGCTCACGCCAGCAAGGCTGAACGGCTGGCATGGGAAGCCAGCCAGAAGTACATCATGATCCGGTATATGGCCATCAATGTGTGCATAGGCATCAATTTCTGACACTTCAGGTTTATCACTGAGCGTGATTTCCCTGATATCAAGATTGAACTTGTGTGTCTGCTCATCGTTAAACCAGTTGGCTTTATAAGTACGCACCGCTTCTTTATTCCATTCACTGGTAAAAACACACTGGCCACCAATGGTCTCAAAACCTTTTCGTATACCGCCTATACCGGCAAACAGGTCAATGAACCGAAAGGAATAGTTCGGATGATGTGCAGGCGGTTCTGGTAGCATTTTCCGGAGAAGAGTTTCTTCAGCAGAAGTCAGCGACTTTGGTGGGCACTTGCCATTAATCCAGCGGTTAAGGGTTTCGCGGCTCCATTCGTTTTTGCCTACTTTTCTGAGAAGCTCGGCCACGTACTTCTGATCATAGATTTCCAGTACCTGCTCGATCAGTTTCTTATCATTTTCCTGCCGCAGTTTTTCCTCCATCCCTGCTTTCTCAAGCAGGTCCTGCGCCAGTAATTCAAATTCAGACATAATGCCTCCATTGGGTCTTATGGGTGAAACTGTATCACTCATTTAACCCAGAGGGAATTGTTTTGTCTGGATATTTAAACAGTACATCTTCTTGGTGTCTACAGCACCTAAGGGATATTGAAGATAGTGCTCTTGAGAGGATAGGTAGTTACCAAGGCTACTTTGTTTGTGATATGGAAATTAAAAGAGGCTATAGGGAGGATTTTACACGGACTTAAGATCCACTTTGTCAGTATAGCGGACATTTATCTATTACTGCTGCTGTTCATCTATTACCCCTCCAGATTGACATCAAACACAACTGCTCACCCGTTCCCCGCTGTTCACGGTGCATTCAGCCCGCTCACAGCGGCGCGTGCGGCTTGCGGTGACGCCCTTTTCGCCTGCCGCTTAAAGCCGGGCTTTTGTGTCGGCACGGCGCAAGAGGGTGCCGCATATGAGAGAGGAGAGTGCTATGTCCCGTTTTATCCTGGGTGACTGTGTGCAGGTCATGTCCCGTTTTCCGTCCCGTGCCGTCGATTTTATTCTGACCGATCCGCCGTATCTCGTCGGCTACCGCGACCGTTCAGGCCGCACGCTCGCCGGCGATAACACGCCGGAATGGCTGGAGCCTGCCTGCCAGCAGATGTACCGCGTGCTGAAACAGGACAGCCTGATGGTCAGTTTCTACGCGTGGAACCGTGCCGATCTGTTCATTAACGCCTGGAAACAGGCCGGCTTCCGGATTGTCGGGCACGTGGTATTTGCCAAAACGTATGCCTCGAAATCCACGTTTGTGGGCTACACCCACGAAAGTGCCTATCTGCTGGCCAAAGGGCGGCCGCAGACACCGGATTGCCCCATCCCTGACGTCATTCCCTGGAAATACACGGGCAACCGCCACCACCCGACGGAAAAACCGGTGCAGAGCCTTCGCCCGCTCATCGAATCCCTCACACGCCCGGGTGCGATCATCCTCGACCCGTTTGCGGGTTCCGGATCGACCTGCGTGGCAGCCGCCGAAGCCAGCCGTCGTTATATCGGCATCGAACTGCTTGAGGAATACCACGCCGCCGGCGTCCGCCGTCTGGCGCAGGTCGAACGGGCGCGCCGGATGCCGGCGGCCAACGATGGCGCCTTTCATCCTGACTGGCCGGAGGCCGCATGAATTACCCGGGACTGGAAGCATTGCGCGCCGACGTCGCAGCGCTCAGCAACGCCATGTGTGACGTCCGGATGATGCTGAACCGTCTGGAATCAGAGCACCGGCATGATTCGGCCACGCTGGCCGGACGCATGGCCGCTCAGACCCTGAGACGGATCAATGCCCGTTTTCTGGAGGCCTACCGGGAGATGCTGGAGCTGGACGAGAGTTTTCAGGACTAACACCACTGCCGGGCATGACATGCCCGGTCAACTGACAAAAAAGAGGGAAATCACGATGTACCGTAACCGCAAAGAAGCCTGTGACGAACTGGTCCGTATGTTCAAAGCGAAAGAGCCCCTGCTGCTGTTCATCTGGACACAAGAGAGTATCCGGGCCGCCTGCAACAGTATGCACCCGTCAGACCAGGAAACAGAACAACTCATGTTGCAGGCCGGAAGCCTTTCAATGGCGGACTACCAGCGAGACGGATTTTCGCATGAGACGGTGAGAACCCTGCTGGCACGTATCCGGGAAGATGCAACCCGGACAGTACCGGTCCCGGTGGATGTCCTGCAACGCCTGATTGCCCGCCATGAAGCCGAACTGGTGCACCAGGAAGGGCTTGCATGGGAAGAAGGGCATCCGACACCCGTGAGTATTAAACGCGCCATGCAGGATGTGGACACCATCAAAACGCTGATGGCCGCCTGATGAGGCCGGGGGGATTCCCCCGGCTTTTTGCAGCCCATAAGGTTGTCGCCGGCTCCGCTGTTACCCGGCTTCACCCTGGCGGGCGACGCCTTACGGGAAAAAGGGTGTCGCGCTGCTCCTCCCTGATGTCCGGCCGTATCCCTGCGGGCTGCGACCGGACCACTGATAATGCTGACCTCCGTGCGGTGACGGCTAACGCCGTGCCTTCACTGTAGCCCGGCTGCGGCGCCTGCAAGGGACGCTGGCGCTCGCCATCCTCACCCGTTCCCCGTTGTTCGCGGCGCATTCAGCCCGCTCACAACGGCGCGTGCGGCTTCCGGTGTCGCCCTTGCATTCTTCCGCTGACCGCCGGGCTGTCGTGTCGGCACGGCGCAAGCCGGAACAGTAACCCACTTAACCAGCGGAGGATTTATGATCACCACACTCAGCCACACCGATGCGACACGTCTTGACGGCGCACAGCGCCTGACTTTTTTGCCGTCCCTGTTCAGCAGCGATTTCATGTTGTCCGAGTTGTCCGTGTATGCCTATGCCAGCCGGTATATCGACGGCTACAACGGGGGATTCTGGGAGTACTACAGCCTGCCGGATGGTGCAGGTTTCATGGTGCCGGACAGGGAAACTGTCATGTTCTGCAACCCGGATAACTGGTTTGAGCAGGAGGTGAGCGGCGAAGTCGCGGGCATCATCGTGACGGCACTGGTGCTCAATCACCGCAGTTTTTATCACAGTCACCATGACAATGACGAGTTGTGCGCCCATTTCTGCAACCGCTTTTCAGCGCTCATGGCGTTTATTGAAACCCACCCGGATGCCGCTGTTATTCAGCGCGCGCTGGACTGACAGAATCACAACGGGGCGGCGCTGCCGCCCCCCAGGAGATAAACATGGAACTCAGCACTGATACCCGCAATATTCTCAGGCAGTACAAGGAACTGATTAACCAACGCCGCCGGGACATGGAGCTGCCTCCCGTCACTACCGCAAAAATCCTCGATTCGATGTGTGAATACATGACATGCCAGGTCAGCGTGTATTTATGCAACCAGTTCATCATACAGGGTGGCCGGACTGTTCCACGCGAATAGAACACCGTAAAAAAGCGGACTCCCGCTTTTGTTCACCAGTACCTGCCGTGCCCTGATGAGCACGATAGTCTGACCGGGCGGCGTTGCCGCCCCTGAGAGAGAAAAAATATGTACGGAACCACTGAGGCGCTGTGCGCCGCACTGACTGAGCAATACAAACCGGATGAGCCGCTGGCACTGATTGTCTGGACAAAAGAGGACGTGCAGGACTGCCTGGCTGAATACCACGTGACTGAGATTATGGCGGCGCGCATCGTCGCGCTGATTGACAGTCTGGATGACAAGCATGTGTGCGGCGTGGGGGAGGATACCCTCGTGTGCATTCTGGAAAACCTGCGTGAGGAAGAAGCCTGGCACCGTCAAATCAGTGTGCCTGCCGCCGCGCTGAAAAATGTGCTGGCGCTGGCAGGTGAATTTATGCGACTGGAGGACATACAGGGGGGAGAGGGGGCGGCCGCGCGCAACTACCCGGATGAGGCCCGGGCACTGGACGCTCTGAGAAAAACGCTGGGCAAATAAGAGACGGGCAGGGAAGCCCGGTGCCCCCCTTTGGGACGGCGGAAAACCCTGCCGCTGCGCGGCGGTGCGGGAAACCCCGCGCCACGGGCGCGGCGTCTCTCCCCACCTTACATCGTTCAGTTATGCAGGTCTGCCGGGATGTCGTGCAGACAGTGCCGTTATGCGTCCTGTTCCGGTGGGTTGTGGTCTGCCGTTGTCTCTGGCACCCGGCCAGCTTCACTGAAAACAGCCTGAACATGGCCCCCTTCGGCTTCCCGTCCGTGCCGGCCGGGTCGTCAGGGCCACACTCCGCTAACCCGGCGGCAGGCCGCCGGCTAAGCTCCGCCGAACCCCTTCGGGTTTCGGGCTGCTCGCTAGTGTCCGATGGCAACGTCCGGGGCGCGCTTGCTGCGTCCGGGGGACGCGCCGCTCTCACCGCGCCGGCGACGGGCGCCGGCGCTTTAAGGGCGACCCGGCGGTGTGACGTTGCCGGGTCGTGTGTGTGCATTCTGTCAGTCCGGTGAGGCCATCTCCCACTGCTGTCCTCACGCGGAGGGCTGCTGTAGCACCGTTCGCCCGAAAAACACCAGGGTGAAGTGCACGCGCAGGCGCGCCCTGGTCTTTTCCGTTCGCCGTCGCTACCTGGCCCGTTGCCGCGAGAGTACCAGCCAAGGGAGATGGATTAACCGTCACCGAAGGAGAAAACCAGGATGCACACACAGAACGTCAACGTCAAAAGCGCCGGAGAAGAAACCGCCGGAAGATGGATTAAAAACCCCTCGCCTTTACTCATTCTGATCGCCGAAGGCGAGAAAAACTCAACGGAGGAAATGGATGTGTTGGAGTTCGACTCCCTCGCGTCGCTGAAAAGCTATCGCAGCCGCGCCCCGGAAAAAATGAAAAGGGCTTATCACTACATCGTCAGTGCGGGTGTGGATAAAGATTTTTGCCACGTTCCGGTGGTCGAGGCTGACCATTTCAAACAGTTTGTGCGTCTGATCGCGCGCAATGGGATCAACATTTAACACGCCGCCGCCCACAGGGGCGGCTTTTAAAGGAAACGCCGGAGAGCATTATGACCACACCTGAAAACAGTTCACTGATCCAGACGACTGAAACTCAGCTCCCTGTAACCGTCCTGGCAGAGCTGGCGGTACATCCGGCGCGAATCGATAACGCATAACTGAATATTAGCGCCGTGACCGGAGGGCTATCCGGTCACGGCATCACCATCAACGTAACGTAGAGGAAACACTAATGGCTGACACCAATACTAAGGCAAAAGCACCTGCCAAATCCACCCGCGCACGAAAAGCGACTGCCGTACAGACTGCCAGCGTGGAGGCGGCACTGGCACAGTCTCCGCTTGAAATGGTGGCATTTTCTGATCTGGTCGATACGGAATATAACGCCCGTATTATCCCGCACACCCCGGAAGAGATTGCGAGTCTGGCGGCGACTATCAAAGCGGTGGGTATCCTGCAAAACCTGATTGTCATTAATCTGCCGGGGGGCCGCCGGGGTGTGGTCGGGGGACGTGGGCGCATGACCGCCACGGCAAAACTGGTTGAAGAAGGTTTTATCGCCGCTGACCAGCTTTTTGTCCCGGTAAAGGCCATCCCGGTCGAACTGGCAAAGGATGCATCCTACATCGAGAACATGAAGCGCAAGGCCATGCATCCGGCAGAACAGCTTATCAGTTTCCGCATGCGTTCAGAGGAAGGGCAGACCGCCGCACAGATTGCTGATCTGCTGGGCTACACGGTACGCCACGTGGAGCGCTGTCTGAAACTCGCAAACCTTGCCCCGGAACTGATTCAGGAACTGGCAAACGATGCCATCACCCTGGAACAGTGCCAGGTACTGACGCTGGAGCCTGATCAGGCCCGTCAGGTGCAAATCTGGACGGCGGCAAAACAATATTATGGCAACGGCGTCCCTCAACTGACCTGGCTGCGTAATCAGATCGTATCCGGGGAAATGACGATGGCCTCTCCGGCATTCCGATTTGTTGGCCCGGAAGCCTATGAAGCCGAAGGGGGAGCACTGCGCCGCGATTTATTCTCGGTAGAAACGGAAGGATGGGCAGACACCCTGCTGGTTAACCGTCTTGTTCAGAGCAAACTTGATGCAGAGGCGCTGCGCCTGCAACAGGAAGAAGGGTGGGGCTGGAGCCTGGCCCGTATTGAACCTGTCAAAAATTACCATCCGGATAATAAATCCTGGTATTTCGCCATGCCTGAACCGGAGTACACCGCTGCCGAACGGCAACGCATTGAAGCACTGGATGCTGCCCTTGAGGAATCCGATAACTATGACGACGAAAACCAGTTCCAGCAGGAACTGGAAGATCTGGAGGCGGCGGCAGTTAATCGCCAGCTGACACCGGAATTTAAGGCGGGTCTGGGCATTGTGGTTTCCATGAGTCGTGACGGCAGCGATTTTTACATCCAGCGAGCCATCGGCAAAGTGGAAGACCTGCCGAAAACCCGTTCACAGGATGCAGACGTTACAAATGAAAACGGCGTGATCACCCTGCGTCAGCCGGACATCAAAGCAGACGCATTTTCAGCAAACCTGGTCGAAACGCTGTCCGCTGAACGTTCCCTTGTCACTCAGGCTGTCCTCGCAACAAGCCCAAAAGTGGCGATGGCGCTCCTGACCTGGACATTCTGCCGCGAGGTGTTTGAAGGGGACTGGTGTACAGGTGTGCAGGCCCCACTGTGTATCAATCTGCATCAGCAGACCTGGACACTGCAAAGTAATGCGCCGTCAGGCAGGGAGGGGGCGGCATGGCTGGCGATTCAGGGACAACAGGCAGCACTCCAGGCAATGCTTCCTGCGAACTGGAAACAGGATTTTACCTGGTTGCTCGAATGGAGCGAGCAGGCTGTCCAGGCACTGCTGGCCTTCTGCGTGGCCTCTGCCGTCAACGGAGTGCAGAAACGGGCAAACGGCAAAACAGACCGCAGCCCACTGGACGTGCTGGAAACCGCGCTCGATATCGACTTGTACGACTGGTGGCAACCGACCGCTGAGAACTATTTCAGCAAAATCAGCAAAGATCAGATTGCCGATGCGGTGCAGGAGGCCGGATTTGCCGAACGCTCCCGCGACGTCCTGAAACTCAAAAAAGGGGATGCCGCTACGCTCGCGCAGGACATTCTCACTGACACTCGCTGGGTGCCGGACTGGATGACCCGTCCACAGCCGCTGACCGCTGCCGACGACGCCAGCACCGACACGACCGCCACCCCTTCCGCGACAGACCACGCCGCATAACTCAGGAGACGGTTGCCCCTTCGGGGGCAACCCGGAGAACAGCCATGAAATACACACTTGAGAACCTGAATTTTATGATCCCCGCAGAGCTGGAATCTGTCCGCGAGCAGGGCGACGAACCACGCCGCCAGTTGAGTGATGCGGTGGTGGGCATGATTGACGTCCCGGCAGGCTGGCGCGTTAACGCCGAGTACCGTGGCGAGTTTGGCGGTCTGTTCCCTGTGCAGCTGCGCTACGCGCCGGACGAAAACGACGAATATTTTCTCTGCCTGTGCAGTCCAGGCGAGACGCTGCCAGCCTGGACGCTGTTTCTGCTGTCCGGCGACGGCACACTGGCACGCGTTCTGCACCAGGCTGATGTCCTTGCGCCTGATACGGTTGCGAACCTGCTTTCTCAGGTGGCGGGGATGCACCGCTTTCACTGTACCGCAGCCACGGTGGCGGATTTTCTGAATGCGGAGGTGGTGGCATGATCCCGAATCACTTTTCCCTGGTCGCTGTTAATCCGTTTCAGCAGGCCGTACAGCTTGCCATTATTGACGTTGAATCTTCCCTGATGGCAGGAAAACGGCTGGGGCGTTTTCCCTGGGCGATGGCGTTACTGAGACGCTTGCGTGCGGAGCAGGCAGGCCGGATCACCGCGAAAGATGTTATGTGCGCCACGTCAGGTTATGAGCCGGGTAGCCGGGACGGCTACAACAAGGATAAATACATTGAAGCCCTGGACCGCCTGATTGAAACGCGCGGGGATGTCTGTCCGATGCCGTTGTCCGGGTCGACCGTGGATATGTATTTCCCGGAGGTCAGATTCCGGGAGCGTGAGCGGCATTATCGCCGTTTCGATGTGGCGGCATCGCGCCGCAGCCGACAGCGGGAAAAGGAGCAGCACCAGAAAAGACGGCGTTATCAGACTCAGGTGGCGCAGGCCGAAATTGACCTGGCGTTTGTCACGCCCGCAGGACTGGTTGCGTGGTATCAGCGGCAGGAACGACAGGGGATTTATGACGATGACCTGATCGACATGGTTCAGTCCTGGAGCAGTCGGTTCAGCGGTCTGCCGTATGACTGCCTGTACTCCGGGCAACCCCTGTGGGCCATTATCAAACAACTGGAAGAACCACTTGCAGGCCGGTCAGAGGCGGAACACTGGCTGGATTCTCTCAGCCTGCCCAATAAACTCCGGGATATGAGACGAGGATGACGCTATGCAGTGGATGTATTCCGTGCGCTGGAGCCTGCGGCATCTGCCCTGTCCCGGCGAAAAAGAACTTATCAGGATGATCGTCCCGGCGGGAGCCGTTGCGCCGCCGGAGGTGCTGGCGGCACACACGTTCAACAGTGGCTATGCAGTCTGCATCGATTTTCTGTCTGATGAGGAGATAAAACGCTGGTCCCCGGAGCGTAAAGCCGCGACACGGAAGCGTAATCTGGAACGCAGGGTCAACAGGCTGGCGCCGTTGTTTGCTGACGAACTGATCGCGCGGGAACTGGAGGCGAGGCCGGACTATTTCAGTGGAAAATAGTCGCAGATAACTGCCTGAAAATCGGGGAGAGTCCTGGTGAAAATACCCGCTTCCGGGGTATAATGGCGGTGGCGCTTGAGGCTTTTTGCCTCATGATGTTCAGGTGGTTTGTTGCCATGTTGTGTGGCAAAAAGCAGAAAGCCCCGAGTAATTTTTTCAATTAACCCGAGGCTTAATCTGTATGACTAGACACCAACAGATTAGCCGCTTACCTGCCGAAAGGCAAGGAGAAGTCAGCTATTGTTAACACCAAGCTGTAATGTCCCCTTTGAACCATTCTAAAATGTCCCCAGACAATTCTCTGGGGGATTTTTCATGATCAAAGAGACTGTTACGATGAGTCATAAGGAACTCCACCGACTTCAGATTATTCAGGAGTCAATTAATCGACATATTACTCAGGAACAAGCTGCGGCACGCATTGGCATTTCTATTCGGCAGGTTAAACGTCTGGTGCAACGGTATAGAAATGAAGGGCCTTCTGGTCTGGTTTCCCACCGACGTGGAAAGCGTCCTAATAATTCCTTTTCTACTGAATTCAGAGCAACAGTAATTTCACTCCTCAAAGGCCGTTACGCTGATTTTGGACCTACGTTTGCGTGCGAAAAATTGCGCGAGATACACGGTTTATCTTTATCCGTTGAAACTCTCAGAAAGTGGATGATAGAAGAGGGGTTATGGCGTGAACGCCGTCGTAAAATTGCCCGTATATATCAACGCCGCATGCGACGACCATCTTACGGTGAACTGATCCAGATTGATGGCTCACCTCATGACTGGTTTGAAAATCGAGGCCCCAGATGTACACTGATCGTTTTCATTGATGATGCCACCAGTGCGTTGATGGCGTTGCGTTTTGTGCCTGCTGAAACAACCCGGGCTTACATGGAAACCCTCCGGGGTTACCTTAATGATCATGGCGTACCGCTCGCTCTCTACTCTGATAGACACAGTATATTCAGGGTAAATAACCCAGAGCGGGAAGGTGAGCTGACCCAGTTCACTCGTGCGATAAAGACACTGGGCATCGAGCCAATCCATGCCAACAGCCCGCAGGCAAAAGGGCGGGTAGAGCGCGCCAATCAGACACTACAGGACAGGCTGGTCAAAGAAATGCGGCTTCAGAATATCAGTGATATTGAAACAGCAAATGCATGGTTGCCGACCTTTATTGAAGCCTATAACAACCGGTTCGCTACGTCGCCTCGTACTACTGATAATGCTCATCTTGATGTGCACCATTCTGAAGAGGAACTGGGTTATATCTTCAGCCTACAGGCGAAGCGCGTTCTGTCTAAAAATCTCACTTTCCAGTACAAAAGCAGTGCGTTTCAGGTACGCAGTGAGGGCCGGGGATATCGACTTAGGCATTCGGTTGTTACTGTATGCGAGAACTTTGACGGTGAAATTAACGTTCTGTATGACGGGAAAGCGCTGGGCTGGGAAAAGTATGTTGATGGCCCGGAGCCTATACCACTGGATGATGAAAAGAGTGTCCATGAACGAGTGGATAATGCCCGTATTGATTTACGCTCAAAATACTATGTTAAACCTAAAGCTGACCATCCCTGGCTTACGCGCCGAACGCAAAGTCATCAGCAAGTTAAGCCCCCGAAGTTACCTAAAAAGAAGCCTGATCCCGATAAAAAAGATTGAAACCAAGATCGATTCGGTTGAGTGCATATCCATTCATAGGGTAGATTCTTAAGTCGCGTTTCTGGTGTTCATTTTCGGGTGGTTTGTTACTTGTTTTACCGGGGATATGCCAGAAACGCGCTGAGTCAGTCTGGGCGGTGCGCGTAATGCGGCGTTATGGTAAATAGCCTATGCTAATGTCCGCTAAGAGCGAGAAGCGGACGTTTGGTTGACGAACTATATATATAAAAAAACATAGCCCGTCAGAATTGTGTTTTAGGGTTTGCTGATAACTGCAACATATAAAATTGAACCATCATTTTCATGGCTTACCGGTCCACTGACCCGTACCAGGTCCTGAGCATCGAAGTGCTGCCCGTTCCAGACTTTCTGCGGGATGCGGACTTTGATGGTACCGGTTGGGTCGCGGAACGTATACCACTCGTCCTGCTGCTGGCTGACAACATTGCCTTCCAGTGTGATCCACGCCCCTTCGTGCATTGACGATACGATCTGAATCCGGCTTTGACTATTCTCCTGCTGAACTTTATGACCGGCATACATGTGCTCAGTGACGACAGGCTCTTTCTCTGCGGAGAAGCCACCTTGCGCTGCCAGAGCAGGAATGGCGATGAACGAAGTGAGTAACACTCCGGTGACGAACTGACTGAAATATTGTTTTTGCATAGCAGATTCCATTTATAATTTTACATCCCCCATGGGGGATATTGTCGATGATAAATGAGCGGCTATAAAAGCTCAATTCCTATCCCCGGCAGGGGGATAAAAATATGATGGGCTTCAGAAATATAAAACCCACCGGTTGGTGGGTTCAGGCGTGAGATTCATACAGGAGAAAATCAGCTCGTTACGCCGATCCAGCCGTGATAGCCCATGTAAATGCCGACAAGTGCAATCAGTACGCTTGAGAAGTATGGAGCCCGCCGCGCCAGCGTATCCAGGCCACTCCAGCGTTTGGTTGCCTGACGAACGCTGAAAGCCGCCGCTGCGCCCACTGAAACCAGCGTGATCGCTAAACCGATGCTGAAACACAGTACCAGCGCGGCACCGAGCGTAAATTCCTTCACCTGGATGCAGAGCAGCAAAACGGTAATGGCTGCCGGGCAAGGAATAAGGCCGCCGGTCAGGCCGAACAGGATTATTTGTCCGGTGGTTACGCTGCGATTCGCAAAACGTTTTTTGATGTCGTTCGCATGCGCTTTTTCGTGAGCATCCTGATATTCGCGAGAATTAACATCCAGACCTTCCAGCGAGGAATGATCGTGGTCGTGTTCATGTTCACGGAATTCCACATCATAATCATGCACATGGCCGCGATGGCCTAAAGACAGGCGAACATCAAAGCTGTGTGGCTCCGGGATCGCCAGGGCCGATTCCATAAACCCGTCTTTTTCGACGAAATCAAATACCTGTGAAAATGTCCCTGGACCACGGTTGGTCACCAGAGAAATGTCGCGAGCTTCCCATTTCTTGCCGCTGAGCGAGCGTAAACGCCAGTGAGGGGGTTGTCCTTCTTCGAAAATCGAGAGTTCAACGCTGCCATGGCCCGTATCGATGATGCGGGTTTCGTCATGATCGTGATGACCGTGGCTGTGTTCCTCTTCCTGCTCCATCTTCCACAGCTTTTCGCCGCGCCAGGTTCGCCAGAACATCCATGCCGCCGTACCGAGAATGATGACGGCGGAAATCAGCTGAAACCAGGGTTCGGCTGATTCAGCAGTGAATTTCTGACTGATATACATTCCGCCGAACGCAATGAGCCAGACAACAGACGTATGAGAAATTGTCGCGGCAAGCCCCAGTAATACCGCTTGCTTGACCGTTCCCCGGATGGCCACAATAAAGGCGGCCATCATCGTTTTGGAATGCCCTGGCTCCAGTCCGTGAAGCGCACCGAGCAAAATAGCGCTGGGGATGAACAGCCAGGCATTGGCCACGCCTTGCTGTAAAAGAGTGGAAAAATCAGTCATGTTTCGCTTGCCTTAAAGATATTTAGTTATCTCTTTAAATTCGCTAAGCGTCTTATCAGACTCCGTGTGGTCAGCATGAAGGGCATCCTCCAGGCAGTGATCCAGATGGTCATGAATTAAGGTACGCTTCGCATTCGTTATCGCCTTTTCCACAGCGTGCAGTTGCTGGGCGATATCCAGACATGCTTTCTCATCTTCGAGCATCTGGATGGTACTTTTCAGGTGCCCTGCGGCACGTTTAAGTCTTTTAATAATGTCAGGGTGTGATGCATGAACGGTCATGGTTTATCCTCTCCAGGTGGAAGGGATAAGATAATGTGTATCAACGCCATGGTCACACTTTTTATCGGCTTATCCTCTCCTGATACGTTGTCTTTTTTTGGGAAATTACTTCTCTTTCTTCGGCCAGGACGGATGTTCATCGTCAATGACGAAATCATGCTCATGGGTCGATTCGTTGTTTGTTTCCGGGTCTTTGTGGCTGTGAACCTGAGCGTACACTTCATGCTCAGGACGCCAGATAAGTACGGCGGTGACCAGCGACAATGTTGCCACAACAGTCAGGGCGATGAATGAAGCCTGTGTCCCCCATGCCGCACCAACCCATCCGGCCAGCGGATAAGTCACCAGCCAGCATGAATGTGACAGTGCAAACTGGGCGGCAAACAGCGCCGGTCTGTCTTCCGCTGTTGACGAACGGCGCAGCAGGCGACCACCCGGTGTCTGAGAAAGTGAATAGCCCACCCCCAGCAGTGCCCAGAGCACAACCAGCGTGATGTAATCCTTCAGGAAAATGCCTGACCCCAGGCCAATGACTAAAAGCGCCGTACCTGCAAGCATCGGCATACGGTCGCTCATGTTGTCGAGGAGTCTGGGGAGAACCAGGGCCGATACCATGGACCCCACGCCGAAGAAGGCCAGCGCAATAGCGGTAGACCGCTGTGAGAAACCAAAGTCCGCCTGAACCAGAACGACGGTGTTGACGATAACCATTGCACTCGCTGCCGCTACGGCCATGTTGAGTGCCAGCAGGCCGCGCAGTCTGGGCGTTTTCAGGAAGATGCGCATACCTCGTGTAGTTTTGTCATAGATGCTGCGTTTGACCGTTAACGCTTTCATCTTCGGCAGTGTCACGGAAACAACCAGAGCTGCTGAAGCAAGGAACCCGACTGCCGTACCGGCAAACAGGTTGTGGAAACTCATGACCGTCAGCAGTGCAGCCGCCAGCATAGGGCTGATGACGCTTTCAAGATCGTAGGCCAGACGTGACAGAGACAGCGCCCGGGTATATTCACGTTCGTCAGGAAGAATATCCGGGATAGTTGCCTGGAAAGTAGGCGTAAACGCCGCCGAGGCAGCCTGAAGAATGAAGATCAGGATGTAGATTTCCCATATCTGGGTGACAAAAGGCAGCGTGATAGCCACGAGAGCGCGAACCAGGTCCAGTGTTACCAGCATGGTGCGACGCGGGAATTTATCGGCAAAAGCCGCCGCCACGGGCGCAACAAGAATATAGGCGCTCATTTTGATAGCCAGCGCGGTACCCAGCACTGCCCCGGCTCTGTCACCTGCGAGATCGTAGGCCAGTAACCCTAACGCAACGGTCGCCAGACCGGTGCCAATAAGGGCGATAACCTGTGCCATAAACAGGTGGCGATAGGTACGATTAGAAAGAATGTTGAGCATCAGGAAATCTCTTGGTTTGAAATCACATCCCCCCCAGGGGGATATTCAAAGCATAGAGGGACCTGAAAAAAATGACAAGCTTTATCCGGGTGAGGAGGATACTGATTCGTCTGTTATCTTGGATGTTAAATAAAAAAGCTTCAGGTATCCCAGCGTTATACCTGAAGCAGCATAAAAAGTGTCGAAGGTGTTATCGCCGCTTCCCTGCGCAGCCCCTCCTGACGAGAAGGGAATTAACTCAGTTGTCCCAGACAGGTTTTCAGGCTCAACCGGGTGGCTTCAATATCACTATGGATAATGGTGCACCAGTCATCACGGTTAGCCCGAATGACCTCCAGCCAGTTATTCAGTGCCTGATTAAACGCCATGGTTTTCTCGCGCTGCGGCCAGCTCATCTGGTTAGTGCTGTAAATGTCCTGCCCTGGCTGCGGCATTAGTACGGTTTGCTGCGTCGACATCCGGGAAGTCACCGGCCAGGTATCAGAGTTGCCATCCCAGGAAGGCATCACCGGGAAACCCGCTCCGCGCAAGGCCATATCCCAGGTGGCATCAAACAGGTATGTTTTGCCCTGTAGCTCAAAAGCCACAGTGTCATGAAATCCCTGTGTTTGCGGCAAAATTGCCAGAATATCCGCAGGTACAGGCAAATCAGCCCAGTCAAACCGCACCAGCTTTCGCTTTGCCGTAATGCCACCATCGGTCAGCAGTCGTTCGGCAGCAGCGGCTTTATGACGGCAGTCGCCAAAGCCCTGCTGAAACAGACTCATGCTTTCGCCATTCCATGCACCGAGCTGATAGGGTATCCGCCTGACCAGCTCAAAAATGGCTCTTCGCAGTTCAGTTGAGCCAGGTTTAAGCCCGAGCGACTGCAAAACCCAGCCCGGCGTTATCGCCTCTTGTTGATTGCGGCGGGTGTTTATTTTTTGCCATGTTTCACTGACTTTTTCAGCCAGAGAGGCTGCCAGGGTTTCCCCCGGCAGTAATGTTGTCATCAGCAACGCTCCTGTGGTGGTGAGAAAATGTCTGCGCGTCAACATATCGGGCGTTACACCTCTACGTTGCGACGAAGCGCCGACATAACCAGTGATTCACAGACCACTTCTTCATCCTCTGCCCGCTTTACGCCGGGGAAGACCATCTGACTTACCGGGGACGAACGAAGCCGGTGATAACGGGCAATCGCGCCATTCATTCCTCCCATTTGCTTACGTCTGACCAGCCGCAGTCCGTGCTCCCAGGCGACTTCATCCATCGCGCTCGCCAGAACAGGGTCATGGTTGAAGATCAGGACGCCATCCTCTTTCAGCAGGCGTGCAGCGCTGCGAAGGAAAGCCGTGTAATCCTGTTCGAAATAGGCCGCTGCCTGGGAGTAGATAATATCGACCTCACCTGCCTGAACACCTCTGTTTTCCAGCGCTCCCAGCCCGGCTGCTGTCACGTAAGGATGCTCAGTCACGCCTTTTGGCAGCGATGCATGCCACGGTGTGAGATTAGTGAAGTGCAGGAATACGCTTTCCCCAAGTTGCTCCCTGAACTCCCCGGAAAGCCCGGAAATCGTCGCCTGATGGCCGGCACATTCCTCAGCGCGAAAACCCGCCCAGGCGGCACCAATTTCCAGGAAGGTGACTTTCCCGTTTTTGTGGTGAATGTTTTTCGCATAGTGGGCGATGTCGAACCCAATTTCTCGCGCCAGGCGAAATGAACCGCCGCTGGATGTCCAGGGGCCATCAAAGCCAAAGGCAAGGATCGCTTTGAGCATCGAGCCCGTTTCCTGATGCATCATTTTCAGGAACAGAATGACTTTACGCCGTGAAGGAACCGGGACATTCGGACGCATTTTTTTGGCCTGAAGGTCGCGATTAACGCCCATGCAGAGCGTCTGCCAGTGCAGGGGATCAACACGATAATTGAGTGCAGTGAAATTACGCGCAATCTCTCGACGCGCCTGGATAGAGTCTTTATACATAGCCTCTCCGCTAAATCTGAAGTTGATTAAAGCCGGGCAGCAAAAACTGCCGGTAACAGCGATCAGATCTGGCGGATGCTGGGAGGACGGTAAATGATGTCCGTGGCCTTAACCGGGCTACGAAGATCGGCAAGCGGCAACCATCTGTCTGTTACAGGAGAGAGGGAAATCTCTACAGAGGGCGGCTGCTCAGGGGTTTCATGGAAATGGTCTGTCTGATGATGGCCTGCGTGGCCAGACTGAGGGATATCCGAATCGTGAGAGTGATCCTGCATTGACATGGTGACTTCTGCGTCATGCAGATTCATCTCGTAGCCTGTCAGGCCGTTTGTACCGTGCGACGCAAACGTCACCATCGACGACATCATCATGCCAATGGCCATGATGACGATCATCAGAACATAACGGGGCGAACGTTTAAACATCGGGTACATCGCTGATTGCTTTCCTCAATAGACAATGACAACGGTATAAAAAGATTAGCATCCCCCCGGGGAGGATGTAAGGGCTGGAATGTAAAGTCTTGTATTGGCGATATGAATAAAAAGGCCCGCATAATGCATCAGCGACCGGGGCGACCAGAATATAAGCAAGCATCTTCATTGCCAGCGCCGTTCCCGACTCCCCCTGCCCTGTCGCCCGCCAGCAGGCCCAGTGCAACGGTAGCAAGACCGGTACCGATAAGAGCAATTATGAGCACCATAAAAAGATAGCGATATGTACGGTTAGAAAGACTGAAAATATGTAGCAATCTCTACCATATGTATTAATCTCTACACTATGAAACTACATATCCTTATTCTGACACTGCCCACTGAGCAGGCCACATTACGTATGCGTGTCTGGCGGGCATTAAAAAATACCGGTGCCGCCATGCTGCGCGACGGCGTTTATCTGTTGCCTGAAGCGCAACAGAGCCATGAGATTTTTAACGAGATGAGTCGTGAAATCAGCGGTGAGGGAGGAACGGCCTTTGTTTTTGACGCAGAGACTTCCGACGAAGAGAAAATTCGCCCGTTATTCGATCGCTCTCAGCAGTACCTGATCCTGATGGAGAGCCTTCAGGTTTGTAAAAACGACCTTAATGAGGAAACCGCGGTCAGCCAACTGAAGATGGTAAGAAAACTTCGTCGCGAGCTGGATCGGATTGTGGCGATTGATTTCTTTCCTGGTGAAGCGCAGGCGCAGGCCATTTTTGCCTTGTCAGAACTGGAAGCTGGCATTAACAGGTTCATCTCTCCCGGAGAGCCTCATGCCGTCAGTGGCTTGCTGACACGGCTGAAGCCTGAGGATTTTCATAACAGGATCTGGGCTACGCGTCGCCGGCCATGGATTGACAGGCTTGCCAGCGCCTGGCTTATACGGCGTTTTATCGACCAGGATGCGCAGTTTCTCTGGCTTAAGGATGGCAACGATTGCCCGGAAGAGGCGGTGGGGTTTGATTTTGATGGCGCGACCTTCAGCCACATCGACAATCGTGTGACCTTTGAAGTGCTGATGGTCCGCTTCGGGCTGACGGGGGATGCCCTGAATGGTCTGGGGATGCTTGTGCATTACCTTGATGTTGGCGGGGTTCAGCCCCCCGAAGCCGCTGGCGTTGAAAGTGTACTGGCAGGATTGCGTGAAAGCATTACGGATGATGACACATTACTCACAGCGGCCTGTTCGCTGTTTGACGGTCTGTTAACGACGTTTGAAATGAGGTCCGGCCATGATGAACAAAACGGAGTTGCTGACGCTGGCAGAGGAAAACGTTAAGCCCAAGCCGGTCCCCCTGAAGGAGGCGTTCTGGTTCTGGATGAAGCTGGGTTTTATCAGCTTTGGCGGTCCTGCCGGACAGATTGCGATCATGCATCAGGAACTGGTCGAGAACCGGCGCTGGATTTCCGAGTCCCGTTTTCTCCACGCACTCAATTTCTGTATGGTGCTGCCCGGTCCGGAAGCTCAGCAACTTGCCACCTACATTGGCTGGCTGATGCACAGGACCTTGGGCGGAGTGATAGCGGGTTTGTTATTTATCCTTCCCTCACTTTTTATTCTTATCGCGTTGTCGTGGATCTATATCGCCTGGGGAGACGTTGCCATTATTGCCGGTATCTTTTACGGCATTAAACCCGCCGTGGCGGCAATCGTGCTGCAGGCGGCGCATCGCATCGGCTCCCGTGCGCTGAAACACGGTGCCCACTGGGCCATAGCTGCTGCGGCTTTTGTGGCCGTTTTCGCCCTGAACGTTCCTTTTCCCGTCATCGTTATTTCAGCAGCGATAACTGGCTTTATCGGCGGACGCATCGCGCCGGAAAAATTTCACAGCGGCAGCGGGCATAACAAACAGGAGAAAGCCGCCGTTGATGCTGCGGTTATTGACGATCATACGCCCGTACCGGCGCATGCCCTGTTCAGCTGGGCGAAACTGTTAAGGATTGTGGCAGCGGGTGCACTGCTCTGGCTTATTCCCATGACGGTGCTGACGCTGGGGCTGGGCTGGGCGCATCCGGTGACGCAGATGGGCTGGTTCTTTACCAAGGCTGCGCTCCTTACCTTCGGTGGGGCCTACGCCGTCCTGCCATACGTTTATCAGGGTGCTGTCGTCAATTTTGGCTGGCTGACTGCCGGGCAGATGATGGACGGGCTGGCGCTGGGAGAAACCACGCCCGGCCCGCTGATTATGGTGGTCACGTTTGTCGGATTTGTGGGCGGGTATACCCATGCCGTTTTTGGCGCGGATATGCTGTTTGTCGGCGGCGCCGTTGCCGCCTGCATGGTGACCTGGTTTACCTTTCTCCCGTCCTTCATTTTCGTGCTGGCAGGCGGGCCGTTTATCGAAACGACCCACAACAAGGCGGGTTTCACGGCACCTTTAACCGCCATCACAGCGGCCGTAGTGGGCGTCATTGTTAATCTGGGGCTGTTTTTTATCTGGCATACCGTATGGCCGGAAGGCGCAAAGGGAGGGATCGATATCCCTGCCGCCCTGATTGCCGTCGCCGCTGCGTTTGCGCTTTTCAGATTAAAATGGAAGGTTACGCACGTTATTGCCATGGCGGCTCTCGCCGGGCTGATACTCCGCCTGACCGGGCTGTCAGCTGTGTGAAAAGGGGCAGGTTATCCTGCCCCTGATTTATCAGATAACCCGTTTGATGTTCAGGTAGTCGCCGGTTGTATCAAGCTGGATCGTGATGGTCTCAGAACCACGATTTCGCCAGAACCAGCCATGTTTACCCTCGAACGCGGCCTGTAAAACGCCGTCTCCGGATGTGATCTGCCGGGCTTTACCATAGCCATGGTAGAAGCCTTTCGGGGCGTTGACCGGATCGCCGTGCGCATCCACGTTTACCGGTCCGGAACTTGTCCACTGATAGGTCACGCGGGCATCTTTGCGCATTTCCAGTTTAACTTCAGCAGCTTCGTTAGGCTTCAGGGTGATGAGCATCTGATGACGTTGCGAGCCAGCCGATGGTACTTCCGGCGCGCGCGTGGTCGCCGGAACGCTCAGCTCCGGGTAGGTGTTCTGCGTTATTGCCGGAGGATTATCCGGGATCGGTCGCTCATTAACTGGCGCAGCCAGCTGTCCTTGCTGAACAGCGCTGGCCTGATTATCGGCATCAGCTTCTTCGGCAAGCTGCGTTTTGATTTCTCCCATCTGCTTAAGCCCCAGTAAACGACCCACGCCAGTAGGATCAATGCCGTATTCCGAAGGCATGACGACGGTGATCAGCAGCGTCAGCGCCACGATGGCGGCGAGGATAGTGGACTGCATCAGTTTGATGGCAGAAGGTAATTCTGCGCGTGTTGGTAAATCAGTGTTGTACATTGTTTTGTCTCCCTCAGGCTAAAATGTAGCCACAAAGCTGGTAACTCATTAACAGAAATCCCGCGCTCATCATCACCACATTGGCGGTATAAGCGTGTCGGAAAAAGCTCGCCGTTTGCCGCCAGTAGCTCATAACGATCAGGATGGCGCTCAGCGCGAGCAGCTGGCCGATCTCAACGCCAATGTTGAAGGCAATCAGGTTGACAAACAGGCCATCGGGAGAGATTTCGAATTCCTGGATTTTGGTTGCCAGACCAAAACCGTGGAAGAATCCAAAGATGAGCGTCGCAAGCTTCGTGTTGGGCTGAACGCCAAACCAGCGCTGGAATGCCCCGAGGTTATCAAGCGCTTTATAGACCACGGACAGCCCGATAATGGCGTCAATAAGGTAAGCACTGACGCTGATATCAAAGAAGGTGCCGATGAGCAGCGTCGTTGAATGCCCGATAGCGAACAGGCTAACGTACAGCCCGATATCACGCATTTTGTAGAGAAAGAAAATCACCCCGAACAGAAACAGCAGATGATCGTAACCGGTCACCATGTGCTTCGCGCCAAGGTAGATAAACGGGATGATGTTCACCCCGGTGATTTCCTGGATGTACCCTTTGTCGCCTTCCGCCACGCCGTGCGCATACGCGCCCTGGCTGTAGAAAAGCAGTAACAACAGGAAAAACAGACAAGCCGAACGCGCCTGAGCTGAAAGCAGGCGAGCGCTCAACCGGCCCTGTGTATCAAGGCTGGTATACATAAAAATCCTTACATGTTGAATAATAACGAATTAGCAGAAGTTATTACGCAGACAGGATTCTCGGAGGGCGTTCGGGGGTGGACTGCGGCATTTGCAGTATTTGTTCTGAACTCAACGCATATATCACCCGCATGCCCGGATTCCATGCGTGCAGAGTAGGCAGAGCAAAGAGTTTATTCAGATCGTGGGAATGATCGGCATTGAGGTGATGCACGCTACCGTGGGAGTGAAACAACAATGGATCGTGCTCATTCAGTGGTTCATCGCTGTCGTGTTGATGGTCACTGATGGACGTTGTTTCCTGAACGCTGTATGCAGCCTGTGGCTTTGCCATAAACGAACTGCTCAGCACGGCAACAGCCATGATGATAAGCACGATTCTGGAAATGACTTCACGGCTGATAAACACAGTTAACGGCATCCTGATGATACAAAGTAACAACGTGCGTAATGTATCCGCTATGCTGGCTTGATTTCAATAGTTGTTTTGAGTTTGGTTTTGTCTGAAATGTTCAACAAATCCTGCCGTCCACTTCTGGCACAAAGCGGACAGTGATCACCGTTCTTACGACTACTTTCTGACTTACTTCGTGACTTGCCCTAAGCATGTTGTAGTGCGATACTTGTAATGACATTTGTAATTACAAGGGGTGTAAGACATGGGTAGCATTAACCTACGTATTGACGATGAACTTAAAGCGCGTTCTTACGCCGCGCTTGAAAAAATGGGCGTAACTCCTTCTGAAGCGCTTCGTCTCATGCTCGAGTATATCGCTGACAATGAACGCTTGCCGTTCAAACAGACACTCCTGAGTGATGAAGATGCTGAACTTGTGGAGATAGTGAAAGAACGACTTTGTAATCCTAAGCCAGTACGTGTGACGCTGGATGAACTCTGATGGCGTATTTTCTGGATTTTGACGAGCGGGCACTAAAGGAATGGCGAAAGCTGGGCTCGACGGTACGTGAACAGTTGAAAAAGAAGCTGGTTGAAGTACTTGAGTCACCCCGGATTGAAGCAAACAAGCTCCGTGGTATGCCTGATTGTTACAAGATTAAGCTCCGGTCTTCAGGCTATCGCCTTGTATACCAGGTTATAGACGAGAAAGTTGTCGTTTTCGTGATTTCTGTTGGGAAAAGAGAACGCTCGGAAGTATATAGCGAGGCGGTCAAACGCATTCTCTGAACCAAAGCATGACATCTCTGTTTCGCACCGATGGTGACACTTCTGCTTTGCGTTGACAGGAGAAGTCAGCTATGAAACTGCCACGAAGTACCCTGCTCTGGTGCGTGTTAATAGTGTGTCTCACACTGCTGATATTCACTTACCTGACCCGTAAATCGCTCTGCGAAATCCGGTACAGGGACACGAACAGGGAGGTGGCGGCTTTCATGGCTTACGAATCCGGTAAGTAAGCTACCTGGAGGCGGGGGAAACCCCGCCTTTTCAGGGCTGAGGGAGTCCAGGCTTGCCGAAAGCGCCTTTACAAGGGGCTGTCAGTTGTCCGACTGGCAGCCCCCTTTTTGTTCCGGGCGCGACCGCATGCATGAACATCCCGGAAACACTGTTCCCCTCCGGGGAACGGGGGGAAGGGCGGATGCGCCTGCGGCGCTTCCGCTTTACTCCCGCCACCTGCCCGTTCTCTCCTCATACATCTCCGCCGTCTCCAGCTGCTCGATGGCCATCAGTATCCCGCTGTGGGATTCACTGGTCAGTTGCATGATTTTCCAGTGAAGCCTTTTAAGCTGGTAGACCAGCTGCGCCCGGTCGGTTTCTGCGCCGTTGCTGGCCAGCATCAGGCAGCACTGGCCCACTATCCTGCACGTCTCGTCGTAAAACGCTTCTTCAGCATCAATATCATCATTTTCTGACATGCGAACGCCTCCGGTTGCGCGTTTTTTGCGCAACGCCATCATACGCCGGAGCACCACAAAAAACAGAAAAATGAACCTCTGAAAGCTGGCCCCCTTCGGCTCCCCGTCCGTTCCGGCCGGGTCGTCAGGGCCACACTCCGCTAACCCGGCGGCAGGCCGCCGGCCAAGCTCCGCCGAACCCGCTGCGCGGTTTCGGGCTGCTTGCTAGTGTCCGATGGCGAAGGTCCGGGGCGCGCTTGCTGCGTCCGGGGGACGCGCCGCTCTCACCGGCCGCACGCGGCCTCTCAGGGCAGGGGCACTGTTCTGTCTGTTTTCATGCTCATCCTCCGCCGGTACAGCCTGTTCCGGGCGATGGCTGCGTCAGGCTGCTGTAGCACCGTCATCCGCCTGCCCTGAATGGGTACGCCTCGCCGTTCCTCGCCCGTTCGCACTCGCCGTAAACGGCTCGCTTGCGCTGCGGCCTCCGGTGACGCCCATTCGGTCATTCGTCTGCCGTCGCTACCTGGCCCTTTGCCGCGCCATTCCGACCGAAACAGGGTTTCAGTAACCAACACAGGAGAACCAGCATGAAAACACAGAACAGCAAAACCGCCGCAACCACAACCGCCGAAACAGGGGGTGAAAACCAGAATTCAACGGCATTAAACCTTCCCGTTTCCGCCCGTCAGGAGCGTACCGTTCGTACCTTCCGCCGCAGCCTGTTTATTCCCGGATTCCCGGCAGTGAATACGGCTGCAATCCGCACGTCGTTTGACATGGGCATTGAGAATCTGTCAGCCGCGACGTTCACGCTCGATGAGCGAATTTTTGGCGACAGGTGTGTCCGTTCAGGTATCGAGATGATGCTGATAAAACCGCAGGAAAAACTGCTGGTCACGGTGTTTGTATACCGCCCGCAGCCGCAGGCCGTGCCGGAAAAATGGGTAGCAAGGGTAGTGCATTGTGCTAACCGGATCGGCGATGACGAGTGCGCGGAAACAGCCGAGTACGAAACAACGCAGGTCTATATGGCTTCCGGTGAGATGAACGACGCTGCAAGAGCGATTTTTGAGGCAGAACACAAAGGACTGGAGAAGTACGCCCGCGAACACCTGAAAAAAGGGGACGACGAGAGTCCCTTCTGCCACTGGCAGTACGTCCGCTGAATCACGGCGCCACACCCCGGCAGGCCTTGCCGGGGTGACACATCATCTGAATTCGCAGGAAGGAGAACATCATGGAAATGACCGGACAATCTGGTCTCAGTGCATCAGCAGAGCATATCCGTGCTGATATTACTGTTACGGTCTGCCTGACCAGACAGGGCAGGGGAGTACATTTTTGCTGCCATCCGCTCCTGAGCGGCAGCAACAGCAACCTCTGGTTTCCGCTCAGTGAGCGTGAAGACCTCTTCGCGGGTATCGAGCGGATACTGACGATGAATGGCCTGGCGGAGAATGTGGTCAGGCTCACGCGGCTGCGGGGCTGTATCAGTTATGACGATTACGCCGTCACGTTTAACAGAAAGCAGCCGGTCTGAGTTATTTCATCACCACAGGCTCCTGGTGCGTATCCAGACCGGGAGCCGTTTTTCCGGTGTCCTGCCCTGCTGTACGGCCGGAAAACCCCTGGCACTGCGTGCCGGGGGAAGCCGGTGCTGACGCACCGGGCCTCCCCCTTCGCGGCGTCACTCTTACCATGATATCCGGGGCATGTGTCCGGGTGTGCTGCGGTTTCCTGTGGCTGCCTGGCTGCATGCTGTTACCGGGTGTGCCCCGATGCATTCAAAGCAACACCACAAACAGGGCACTGGCCCCCTTCGGCTCCCCGTCCGTTCCGGCCGGGTCGTCAGGGCCACACTCCGCTAACCCGGCGGCAGGCCGCCGGCTAAGCTCCGCCGAACCCGCTGCGCGGTTTCGGGCTGCTCGCTAGTGTCCGATGGCAACGTCCGGGGCGCGCTTGCTGCGTCCGGAGGACGCGCCGCTCTCACCGCACCGCCGATGAGGCCGCCGGTGCTTTAAGGGCGACCCGGCGATGTGACGTTGCCGGGTCGGGTGTGTGCATCCTGTCAGTCCGGTGAGGCCATCTCCCCTGCTGTCCTCACGCGGAGGGCTGCTGTAGCACCGTTCGCCCGAAAAACACCAGGGTGAAGTGCACGCGCAGGCGCGCCCTGGTCTTTTCCGTTCGCCGTCGCTACCTGGCCCGTTGCCGCGAGAGTACCAGCCAAGGGAGATGGATTAACCATCACCGAAGGAGAAAACCAGGATGCACACACAGAACGTCAACGTCAAAAGCGCCGGAGAAGAAACCGCCGGAAGATGTGATCAAAACACATGCCTGACTGACAGGCAGATCATCGACCTCTTTAACTGGGTTTTTGCTGCGACGGATGATATTCCGGGCGCGAAATGCCACGACTTCACCCCACCCGCAGATGCGGAAGAACTCAACGTATTTGAAAAGGGTATCCCGGATTACTGCGCTGTCTGGATCAGCAACGGCTGGCCAGTTGCAGCTGCTCTGCCACTCGATTTTTTATTTCGTGTTGTACCTGCTAATTATTTTTAAGGAGATAACCATGATCCGTTTATCATCACGTTATGCTGCGCCGACATCAATTCGCCAGAATCGTCCCCTCACGAATGATGAACTGATGCGTGTTGTTCCCAGCGCGTTTTCAGTGGAAAAACACGAATCACGCTCTGACAGATATACCTATATTCCGACCATCGCATTACTGGATCGCCTGCGTGAAGAGGGATTCCAGCCTTATTACGCCAGCCAGTCACGTGTACGTAATCCGGACCGCCGGGAATTCACGAAACATATGTTGCGTTTACGTCGCGGCGATAATTTTTCGGGTAAAGAAGTGCCGGAGATTCTTTTACTGAACTCACACGACGGGTCCAGCAGTTATAAAATGATCCCCGGTATGTATCGGCAGGTCTGCTCGAATGGTCTGGT
Source organism: Phytobacter sp. MRY16-398 (assembly GCF_003925915.1). Lineage (NCBI taxonomy): Bacteria > Pseudomonadati > Pseudomonadota > Gammaproteobacteria > Enterobacterales > Enterobacteriaceae > Phytobacter > Phytobacter sp. MRY16-398. The sequence continues at coordinate 151,932 of NZ_AP018757.1, forward strand.
TTGCTGGAAGTCATTCGGGGAAATCAATGTGCCTCACAAAGGGGATATTGTCGGGCAGGTTATCGAAGGGGCATATGAGGTGCTCGGGATATTTGATAATGTCACTGAAAATATTGAGATGATGAAAGGGATCAGGGTTTCTCCTGACGAAAGAATCCTTCTCGCTAATACCGCACTCGATATTAAATACGATGGCAAAGAAGCGCCCGTCACGGCAGAGAAAATTCTTGTTCCGCGCCGTTATGAAGATAAACAAACCGACCTCTGGACAACCTACAACACTGTGCAGGAAAACCTGATCAAGGGTGGTTTACGTGGCAGAACGCCCAAAGGAAAAAATAAAACCACACTCCCGGTAACAGGGATTGACGGAGACATAAAGCTTAATCAGGCATTGTGGAAAATGGCCGAAGAGTTTGCGAAGCTCAAGAGCTAGAAAATAAAAAGCCCGGTTAACCGGGCTTTTTTTCGTCTTTCACCGGTGTTCTCTGGTCAGCATTTTCACTGAATGGCGACGTTTTAACGGGATCGCCTGTGCCTTTCTCCAGTAACTGTTTTCTGGCGAGCAGTACCGTGTAGATACTTTTTATGATCCTCGCATATTCACGCCTTGCTTTTATCAGTTTTGGATTCGGTCCTGTATTATACATTCCCACACTGTCCCAGTTCCTGCCGTAGGCCTGGAAATTTCTGGCTAAAATCCATGCGCCGCTGTACACGCAGATGCAGGGATTATTAAGCAGATCCTTGCGGGTGATATTGAAGTTTTTCAGTTTGGCAAAATTATTACTGTTGAGCTGCATCGCACAGACGTCTTCTGTACCGCCCGCACTGGCGCTGTTAATGGCTGTCGGATTTAACCGGCTCTCCTGTATTGATATTGCCATCAGAAGCGTGGGATCTATACCATAATCGCGACCAGCTTCATCGAAACATAATTCCGGCGCAGCCTGTGCGCTGAATACGGCAGCAAAGCCAGCGATAGCTAACCATTTCATTCTGATAATCTCATATGCGCGCACAAAATGTGCCTGACGGGTTTTTGTGAAAAATACGCGTTCAGATCATCCGTTGCAAGATAATTCGTTACAGACGCGCACGGGGCGCTTGCTGCACATCCCTGAAAGGAGACAGAGATATAATAAATCCAACAACTTCGATCTATTTCACAAGCCGCTTTTTCTTCTTTTAGTTTTATCACACCCCACGCAAGATTTCATCTTGCGGTTTTTGTTTTTTAAAACAGTTGCTTACATTGATATTTTGCCTGTTTTTAGCCTGCTCAAATTAAAGTGTGTGTTAATTAACACATGTTTCAGTGCCGGATTGTGTGTTAATGCAGTGCCTGAATGTGTGTTAATACAGTGCCGTTTTGTGTGTCAATCAGGCACTGTAAACGGCACTGTGTGGTGTGTTTATTGTGGTTATCGATGTTAATCATATGGTTATCTATTAATAATCAGGCCGTGGTGCCGGATTAACACACATAAAAACAGGGCGTAGTGCTGAATTAACACACACCAAAACGCAGTATAGTGCCGGATTGACACACACATTTTAGATGCATGGTGCTGAATTAACACACCTTTTTGGAGCGAGCAGTGCCGGATTCACACACCCGATAAAAATATTAATCAGTGCCGGATTGACACACACTTAATGCGGAGAGAATAATTATCCGGGACAGGTTATCCCCGCGCATCAAATTTATATTACATTCGCGTGAGTGTATTTACGTTAATTCATATAACTGCCGGGCGTTTTCATTATGCGCGGCATGAGGTGACAGGACAATGGGCCGAAGAAACATCTACTTCAAGGAAAAGACCGAGCGGGAAGTGCTGGAGCTGGTCCAGATTGAAATGCAGAACGGTGCCACGCATGGCGAGGTTAATTTCTCGTCCGTGGTGAATGAACTGGTCGGCATTGGCCTGATGGTCAAAAAACATCAGAGCGAAGGGAATAAATTCGATATGGAAGGATTCAATCGTGACTTAATACGCAGGGTGGCCGGTACACGTGAAGGTACGAGTATCATGATGGCCATGATGACAGAAATGTATCTGCACCTCAGGGGAGAGAACACTCACGATAAACTGGAAGCGCTTATGGACCAGAATCTTACCGGGATGTCCGATGCGGAAGATAAGGCGGAAAGTAAGCACTTTATTCAGGAAGAATAAATACCCTATTTTAAAAAATAAAGCATGGCCGGCAGTGTGCCGGTCTTGTTTATGCTTCCGGTCTGAACGTGCCCCCTCAGTACTGACGGTTTTCTCCCCCTGATTTGTATGTGTGATGTTGATGCCGGATGACGGGAGAATATTTACCGTCCTGTTTTCATGCGAAGGATATCTCTGTGGCGTGCTCTGTAAATCGAAAGGCACTGGCGTTGTGTCCTGGCTGGCTGTGTATTCTGTTATGGCTGTGGGCGGACAGATACGCGAAATAACGCTGTGGACAGACTTATCGTTGAATTTCGCTAAGGTGACCCGTTTGCATTTTTTCAGTGTGTTTTTACAGACGGTGTCGGGTGGCATTTACGCCACCCGCTTTCTGATTTCCTTATTCGCTGTGATAAGCCGCCGTGATATGGCAATAATATCGGGATGTGTTAGCCCGTGACATTACGGAACCTTAATGCGGTGTGTATATTTAGAGAGTGAAACAGACAATGCCCGTACTGATTCAGAACGTTAATAATGCGTAATGGTTGCTGATAACTTCACTCTTCTTTTTTCTCTTCACCTGCCACTTCCTTCGTGAGCGGATTTTCTGCTTTTACCACTTTCCCTGAAATAAACTCATCAAACAGTATTGCCAGTTCACGCAGTCGCCAGACTTCCTCATTTTCGGGTAACTGCTGTTCGGTTAAATAATTCAGTGAATCCAGAAGCCGCTCCATGATTTCCCTGTTCATACTTCGCCGGTTAAACCGGGCGCTCACTTCCATATCCCGGCGTAAATTCTCCGGGAAACTGCTGCTGAATGCGCGGTTCTTTCCCGGGACAAATGTTTTTTTACCGTTGTCACTGCTTTTCTCGGTCTGATATTTTTTGCGAATCACATCGAGTCTTGCCTGAAGAAACTCATCAAATAACCGTGCAAGCGCAACAAGACGTTGTCCCTCATCCGTTTTGATAATATGCCGGCGCGGCGAAAAGTTTAACGAAGCAATAAGACGGCTGATGATTTCATCATTAGTGGTGAAATTTCTGACCCTTGCTGCCACCCGCAGCTCCATTAGTAAATTTTCCGGTAACCATAATTTCCGGTACTGCATTTCTCCTCTGGCATATTTTCGCGGCCTGCCACGACCATCACCCATTTTTTCTTTTACTTTCATGCAAAAAACCTCCTCACGAGGTATCCCCTGTTCAGGCAGCAAGCCTACTCCACCACGCTTCAGGATTAATCTTAAAAAATTACGTCGCACTCACTAAAAACGTGATCTGCGTCACGGATTTTTTTTTTTTGAGAAAATGTACACTTACCGCGCGTTACGTCTGTTTACGCGCAATGACATTTCCTTAACTTAAATCGAGGCTAACTGACATGAAAGTCGTCTTAACTCAACCGGCGCTGGCGGAGGGGGCTGCGGAAGCCTGCCCGGAAGTCCGGACTGGTGCGTCATCGTTGTTTATCGGCATGCTGCGTGGTGCCTTCAGTCTGATTTATCGCCATCGCATTAATCTGTTGCTGTTGTGTCTGGCGGTGGTTTTCATCGCGCTGCCCCATCTGGGACACGCGGAAGACCTGCTCTCCGGTCAGAAACAGGATGCGAAGGATACCTTCGGGCACGGGAGTACGGTGGAGTGGGGTCTGTATATTGCTGAGGTCCTCATTTCCGCTGCCGCATATATGAAAACCCGTAACCCGATGCTGTTTGTTGGTGGCCTGGCATTCCTGATTGTTATCACCCGCAGCTTCTTCGCCCTCGCTGGCTAATCCTGTCATGGACAGGGACTCCCTTCAGTACCAGTTCCCGGAAACCCTCAATCAGCAGAAACGTTTTATCGGACTCCCGCCCGAGGAGGCCTTTGTCATTGTTGTGTGCGCCGGTATCGGTCTGCTCTGCGACATGTTCATTGTGATGCTGTTTGTGGCTGCCGCGCTCTGGCTGTTAATCCGCCATCTGAAGAAGGGGCAGGGCACCTGGTGGCTCCTGAACCTCCTTTACTGGTATCTGCCGACCGCACTGCTCCGGTTGCAGTTCCGGCGGGTGCCCGATTCGGGCAACCGGCACTGGATGCAGTAACCCGCGCGCCGCCTCCGGGTGGCGCTTATTTCCCTCAGAAGGAAAATGCATATGAAGTATCAGGTCCGGGAAGGGCGTAACCGGGTGGTCATCCTGGTTATCTCATCACTGGTGTTGCTTGTGTTTATTCTGGCCATTGGTATCAGCATTAACGGTGCAATGGCGTGGCACTTCTATAAAACGCAGAAGACACTCACCACGCCCATGATATTTGACCGGCCGTTTATCTCCGATGCCGCCTCCGGCGATGCAGCGCTGAACGGCATGCTGGTTCGTTCCTTCATTAACCTCCGTCTTTCCGTCACGCCCGAAACCGTGGACGCCCAGCATGCTGCCCTGCTGCGTCAGGTTCCGGCCGAATACCGTGACGAGATAAAAAAGCAACTGGCTGCTGAGGCGGAGTACATCAAAAAGAACGGTGTGTCCTCTGTGTTCCGTATCGATGATGAAATCACCGACACGGCCACCGGTGACATCATCGCGCAGGGCACGCTGAGTGCCAGTACCACCAACGGTAACCTGAAAATCTCGCTGCCGGATGCGCACAAAGCCTGGCGGCTCAGTGTGCATTACGTGGATGGTCTCATCCGCCTGACGGCGTTCACTGAGGTTCCCTGGCAGCAACCCGCCAGCCACCCGAAACAGGACTGAACCATGAAGATAACCCTTTCTGCACTGGCTGTGGCAGGCGCGCTGGTCTGCCTGTCCACAACTGCACTGGCTGCGGTACCCGGCCCGGCCGGAACTCCGTTTGAAAATAATGCGCATCTCAAAGCGCAGATGAGTAATACCAGCCCCAATAAAATCATCATCGACGGCGAACTGATTACCGGCGTGACGGGGCCGGAAAACGCGTACACGAAAGACAATACCGCCGACGGCGCACTGATGATTACTCCGCTGACCGGTCAGGACTTTACGCTGTTTCTGGAGACCGCCGGTGGCGTCAGCGTCTCAATTGATGTGTCGCCAAAACCGGGGAACGGGCGCACCCTGCACCTTATCCCCGCAAGCGTCCCCCTCAAACCCAATCCGGATGCAAAAGCCTGGGAAGAAAGCCAGCCGTTTCAGAAAACACTGGTCAGCGTGGCCCGCCACGTCGTCAACGGCGAGGTACCGGAAGGGTACACCGACATGAAAGTCGCACGGGGTCCGGCGTATAACCCGCCCGCCGGCGTCCAGCTGACGCCTGAGCGCCAGCTCGTCGGTTCGCACCTGCAGGTGGTGCGGTATCGCATGAAAAACACCGGCTACATCAGCCGCCCGCTCAGTGAAAAGCAGTTCTGGCAGAAAGGGGTGCGGGCGGTGATGCTCTCCACCCGGACCCTGTACGCCGGCGGTGAGGGTTTTGTCTGGGTAATTTTTTCCACGGCTGAGGAGGGGGCATGAGTAACATCAATACCGCCACGCGCCGCCGTCAGTGGATGATTGCCGGTATCTCCGCAGCGGTCATGCTCGCGACGGGCGGCGGTATCTGGGCCTGGTCACATCATCAGGCAGAACTTAACCGTCCTGCACCCAAAGCGGCCCCGAACCTGACAGGGAGCCTGGTGAATACCTCCTTTACCGAAGGAGTGGCCACATCGGCGCTGCAGCAACAGCAGAACAAGACGGCCGGGCTGGAGAAAGACATGAACACGCTGGCCGCCACCCTGAAAACCCAGAACGATGACCTGAGAAACCAGCTGGCTAAAATGGGAGAAGTGTTGAGTCAGTTGCAGAAGCAGCAGACAGAGGGCGGTAAAACCCCCACCGGGCCGGGGCAGGGTACGGCTGTTCCGCCCGGTGCTCCCGCTAACGGACCGGTTCCTGGTGGCCCCTCCGGTCCGGCACAGTGGAGTGTCACGCCTCAGTCCGGCGCACCCGCTGCGGGGCAGGGCAGTCATTTTTATCCGCAGGGTCAGGGGCAGGGGCAGGGCTTTTATCCCGGCACCGGTACGATGCGTACCGGAGGACTGAAACGGGACACATTCACCTACGCCTCACTCTCCGCGAAAAAGACAAAACTCCCCTGGATACCGTCAGGGTCATTCTCTGAGGCAGTGCTGATTGAAGGGGCAGACGCCAATGCCAGTGTGACCGGTCAGCAAAATACCTCACCCGTGGTTATCACCCTGCTCGGTGATGTCTCGATGCCCAACGGCAAAACGTACAACATGGACCAGTGCCGCGTGACCGGGGAAATGTACGGCGATATCTCGAGCGAACGCGGCGAAGTCCGCACAAAAAACATCAGCTGCATCCTGAAAAATGGCAAGCACATCGATATGGCGTTTGACGGGCACGTTTCCTTCCAGGGCAAACAGGGTATCCGTGGCAAGCCGGTGATGCGTAACGGTGCCATCATCGCCAACGCCGGTGCGGCCGGGCTGTTATCAGGCTTCGGCGAGGGTATTAAGTCTGCAGCCACGCCGACTGTCGGGCTGGGTGGTTCTGCCTCCGTCGGTGCCGGCGACATCCTCAAGCAGGGATTTGGCGGCGGGGCCAGTAAGGCGGCTGACACACTGAGCCAGTACTGGATTAAACGTGCTGAGCAGTATCACCCGGTGATTGATATCGGGGCTGGTAATGCCGTGACGGTGGTCTTCCAGCAGGGCTTCCGCCTGGAAACCATTGAGGATGCGGAAGAAGAAAAAGAGAAGAAAACCGGTGCACAGACGGCCTCCCAGCAGACCGCGGCGGCCACCCCGGCGACGAATGCCAGCAACAGCAACAACGCACCGGTGCTGAATCCGGATGAAGTGTTGCGGCAGGCAAGCCAGCTTCGTCTCGGTGACACCATTAACTGACAGGGGACGTGATGGAAAACTGGTATGTGGCACAGACGAAGTTCGCCCAGGAAAAGCGGGCGCAACAACAGCTGCAGAGTCAGGGGGTGACGTGCCTGCTGCCGATGCTCTCCGAGGTCCGCCTGCACAATGGCAGGGTCAGGGGGGTAACGCCGCAGCCGATGTTCCCGAACTACATATTTGTGCGTTTTGACCCGGAGGTGGTGCACACCACGGCCATCAAAGCCACGCGTGGTATCTCGACGCTCATCAGCTTCGGTGGCCTGCCTTCCGTGGTACCGGACAGCGTGATTACACAACTCAGCCAGGGCTGGAGCAGTGCGCCACCGGAGACAGTCGCCCCACAGCACGGGGACCGGGTGATGCTCCGTGATGGTGCATTCGAAGGTATCGAAGCCGTGTGGTATGAACCGGACGGCATGAAGCGGGCCATGCTCCTCCTGAACCTGATGAATCAGCAGGTGCGCGTCCCGGTAAACAGCAGCATGCGCTTTCATATTGTCGCGAGAGAGGCTGCAGCATGAACCGGCTGACTGACATTAACGGAGGGGGAACGTCGTGAAAAAAAAGACTAACGCTCAAACGCTGGGCCAGATAAGCAGTGATATCAGACAGTGGCGTGCAGGCGGTTCCCCACCCGGCATCAGGCGGTTCTGGATTATCCTGATTACGCTCGCTGCAATGGGTTTCTGGACTGCCATGAAGTTACCTGTGCACCCGGTTAACGCGGCTCTGTTTTTGTCGCTTTTCGTTTTCGGGTCAGGGCTTATCGCCTGGAATTTGCCAGCCACTGCCTTGAAAACATGGAGTCACACGCTGGATTTCAGACTGTCTGCGTATCAGCCCCGTAACATGATGGCCTGGCATGATTTGCAGGAGACCGCACGACAAAAGGGACACCTTGAACTGCAGGATCTTGAATGCTGGTATGAAAGAGAATGTGGAACCGTGTCTCCGTCAGATAAAAGACCGTTGCGCTTTCTGGACAACGCTCCGGAGCCAACCGGGGAGGCGGGTCGTGAACAATGCCACCGGTGAGGCGGGCTTTATCTCACTACGAACTGACATGCAGGAATTTTTTCATTAATTAATCCCCCCTAGACAATCTTCTTTTTTAATTCCTCCCATAACACCCGGAGACACCCATGTACAAATTACTGGGTGCCGCACTGCTGTGCGGCGCTTTAACCGGCTGCGCCGGTATGAATTCTGATTTCGACTGCAACAAAACCGCCACCGACCAGTGCCTGTCGATGTCTGACGCCAGCCATCTGGCCTCAAAACACCAGAGTCTGGACGATCTGAATACGGCGAAGGGCAGCAACCCAAAGCCTGCGGCTGAGGCACTGGCGACGCCCGGCAATGTGAAGCCTGCCATTAACCCCGCTCGTCCCGTCAGTGTGGCAACCCTTGCGCCGCGTCCCGTTGCCGGACAGGCAGTGAATACCGGCAGGCTTCACACCTCCACCTCCACCGCCCCGATACGGCCGGTAGCCATACCCGACGGCAGCATCACCCCTTCCGGGTACAGCGGGCCGGGGCAGGTCGAGGCCATGCGTATCCCGGATACCACACAACGGCTCTGGATAGCCCCCTGGGTGGATGAGCAGGACAGTTTCCATCAGCCCGCTGTTGTGGAGTTTGTGAAACAAAAATCACGCTGGAACGATGATTTCCGGGTTATCCATGAGGGGGAATAATGAAAAAGCGCATTCTCAGTATGGGAACAATAGTATCTGTTCCATCACGTACCGGAACCGGTACGGGCAGAAGGGCGTTATTGTCTTCACACATTCTGGTCACCGAAGCCTCAGCACAGGCGCTGTACCATCATCACCGGTCCCGGGCAGACCTCACAGCCAGTGAGTCTGCTGACAGCAACGTTGTTATCTGTGGCCGCTGCGGCATGGGAAAAACACGCGTGTTAGCTGACGGTCTGACTGGTCCGTGCTCTCAGCGCCGGGGAGGACAGGATGCTCAGTAATGTTATCGAACACCTCACCGGTATCCTCAGCAGCAGTCGCGATGAGGGTGGCGCAAAAGCGGCGCGTCAGAAGCTGGAGGAAACCTTCAGTTATCCTTCTATAACCAGTCTGTTGCCCTACCGCGAATATGATGAGAAATCCGACCTGTTTATTAACAGCCGATCGGTTGGGTTCATTATGGAAGTGGCCCCCCTCGCCGGGGCCAACCAGCAGGTGGTGCAGGCGCTGGATGATCTGCTGCGCAAGAAACTGCCGCGTAAAACACCGGTCACGGTGCTGATGGAAGCCAGTAAGTGCGTGGGGGACATGCTGGAAAACGGCCTCAGCCGCGATATGTGGAAAGGCGATATGGCCCCACGCCTCAACGCCATTACCAAAGCCTACTGGGAGCGTTCAGCGCTGAAAGGGCTGGTTAATAACCGGGAATATCCGCTCTATCTGCGCAGTTACCGAGTCTTTCTGGTGTATGCCCATCCGGGAACGGGTGGATTAAAGGTGATGGATGAAGTGGCGCAGATACGTGAAACCCTGCGCGTGTCGATGATGGCGGCCCACATGGACACCCGCCGTGTCGGTGCGGCGGAGTTCCTGACCGTTCTGCGCGAGCAGATCAATTATCGTCCCGGACAGGTCAATGCCGGTGATGAAAACTGGAACCCGGATCAGGAGCTGCACCGCCAGTGCGTGGACCACAGTACCGAAATGGAAGTGCATCCGGGTTACCTGCGCCTGACCACTTCACGCCAGCCCGGTGACAGGATCATGGGGGACGAGGGCGATACCACCGTTGCCAGTACGCGGGTGGTGAATATGCAACTGACCAAAGTGCCGAAAAAGTTTGCACTCTGGCAGGCAGCAGACAATCTGCAGAACATGCGCTTCCCGGACCTCGGTATCCCCTGTCCGTTCCTGCTGAGCTGGACCATCTGTGTTGAAGATCAGGTCAGCAGCCAGAACGAGGCGTTCCGCAGGGAACAGGATATGGGCAAAAAGGCCAACTCTTCCTACGGCAAACTGTTTCCCAATACGCAGCGTACTTACGAAGAGTGGCGCGACCTGCGTATGGGACTGGCCAGTAACGAAATCGCAATGTGCAGTTTTGGTCTGAACCTGACGCTGTTCTGCCCGGATGATGACAGCAAACAACAGGCCTGCGAACTCTCGGCCATCAACGTGTTCCGCAAAAATGACCTGGAGATATCCGCTCCGCGCTATCAGCAACTGCGTAACTGGCTCACCACGTTCCCGTTCCTGATGCAGGAAGGGTTGTGGGACGATATGAAGCACATGAATGCCACGCTGCGCTGCAAAAGCTTCAATGCCGTCAATCTGATGCCGGTGGTGGCAGAGCGGCAGATGGCGGCGTCCGGCAGTCCGCTACCGACCTACCGCAATGCGCTGGCGTTCTTTGACATGTTCAGCGAAAGCAACGGTGCCACCAACTTTAACATCGCGGTCACCGGGACCACCGGCGCGGGCAAGAGCTTCTTTATCCAGGAAATTCTGCGGCAGGTACTGAATGCCGGAGGCTTCGGCTGGGTTATCGACATGGGGGGCAGTTACCGCAACTTCTGTAAACAGGCGGGCGGTGCCTATCTGGACGGGGCCACGCTGCGTTTTAACCCGTTTGCCAACATACGCGACATTAAAGAATCAGCAGAAGGGGTTCAGGGGCTTCTGACGGTACTGGCCAGTCCTAATGAGCCGCTGGATAAAGTCAGTGAAACCATCCTGCTTAAGGGCGTGGTGGCGGCATTCGAGGCTAAAAAGAACAAAGCCCGTATCGACGACGTGGTGCTGTACATGAAGTCTCCTGCCGTCAGGGAAGAGTACGGTGACCAGCCGACCATCATGAACCGCATCAACGAACTGGTGCTGCTACTGGACCGGTGGTGTACCTGGGGGGCAAATGGCGATTATTTCAATTCGGACAGCCCGACGCTCGATGGTGATACCCGCTTTGCCGTGCTGGAGCTGCTGAGTCTGGAAAATCAGCCTCACCTGCTCTCCGCTATCCTCTATTCGCTGATTCTGGCGATACAGGAAAAGATGTACCACTCGCCGCGCAGCCTGAAAAAAGTGGCCATTATCGACGAAGCCTGGCGTCTGTTCAGTGGTTCTAACCCGCATGCCGCTCGCTTTATCGAAACCGGCTACCGGACGGTTCGCCGCCATCGTGGGGCATTCATTACTATCACGCAGGGCATCAAGGATTTCACCGGTACCAAAGACCAGGCCGCGCCGCCGGCAGCAGCAGCGGCGTGGGACTGCTCAGGAACGAAAGTCACCCTCCTGCAGGACGCCAAAGCCTTTAAAACTTACCTTAACGCCAACCCTGACCAGTTCAGCGAGATGGAAACGCAGGTTATCCGTGGCTTCCAGCCAGCACGTGATACGGGATTCAGTTCAGTCATGATCTCGAGTGGGGAATACAGTTCGTTCCACCGGGTGTTTGTGGACCCGGTCACGCGCGCGATGTTCAGTACCCGTGGGGAAGACTATCAGTACATGAGTGATGCGCAGGCGGCGGGGGCAACCAGTGAGGAAGCGGCTTATCTGCTGGCCTGCGAGCCGCATATGTATCAGACCGAAATGCAGGAACTGGAACGCTGGGCCGGACTGACCAGCGTATAAGAGGAGTACCCAATATGCAGGACGAAAATACTCAGGTTTCAGTGCCGGAGCACAGTGCGCCGGATGCTGCAGCGCGTCTCACGGACGAAAACCGCCCGCGTAAACGTCCCTTACTGCGCAGGCGCCGCGTTTACCTTGCCGCGTGTGTTGTGCTGGTTCTTATGCTCAGTGCCGGCATCAGCGTGCTTGTCACAACGATGATGCAGCCGGCGTATGTGGTGTTCGATATGAAGGGCACCATCGATACCTTCAGACAGCAGACGGCACAGTCTTCGCTGACAAAAGAAGCGCTTGAGGCGCTGACAAAACGCTTCGGGGCGTCGCTGGATGCGAGTCTGACCCGCTGGCAGGCGACGCACGGGGGCATCATTCTGGTAAAAGGTGCCGTGGTGTCGGGCGCGGTGGACATCACGCCGGAAATACAGGCGGACATCGCCCGTCAGATGCAGGGGGCACCATGAGAGTCGGCCTTGTGACCATCATGCTGGGTGCGATGCTGTCACTACCCGCCGGTGCGAAAGACCTCGGTACCCTCGGCCACCTGTTTCCTGTCACAGAGCCTGATTTGCTGGCTTTTATCGGCCAGCGCCTGGAAGGAATGAAGGAAAGTGGCGAGCTGGACAGGATACAGCGGGATGCCGAAGCGCGGGTGAAAGCCCACGCGGTGCGTCCTGCGCCGGTGGCCGGACTCACTCCCGCCACAAAGGACAGGGCATTCCGCTATGACCCGACTTTCACGGTAAATGAAACCATCCGGGATATGCGCGGCAATGTCATCGCACGGGCAGGTGACCGGGTGAATCCGCTGGATAAGGTGCCGTTCAGTGAGACGTTGTTTTTCATTGATGGCGACAATCCGGTGCAGATGACGTGGATCAGGCAGCAGCTGTCCGGGCAGCAAAATTTCAAAGTCATTCTGGTGAACGGCAACATCCGGGATACCAGTCTGGCGCTGGACGAGCCGGTGTACTTCGATCAGTACGGCACGCTAACAACAAAATTCGGCTTTGAGCATACACCGGTCCGCATTACACGCGATGACCGCTGGCTTAAGGTGGAGGAGGTGGCACTGAAATGAGTCACAACACGCGGGGGTCGCGGGCTCCTGAACAGGTAAAACGTCATAACACCACAGTGCGCATTAATGATGCTGATAAAGACGGTCTGCGCAGTATGACGGAGGAACATCCTCTCTACACTGAATCGATTATTATCCGGGCGGCACTTCAGGTGCTGCTGGCCTGCAGCAGCGATGTCAGAACCGCCATCGTTCTCGCTTCGCTGAATGAGAAAGATGTCAGCGACGTCATCCGCCGGCACGGCATGGGGTACCTGACGGGCCAGGGAGGAGCGCATGTCAACTGAATACCCGGAGCTGCCGGTCGCGACGCAGACGGCCATGAAGCCGCCTGATGACGAAGCGCTCCTGCGGCCCGTTCCGACAGCGTTTTCGCAAACGCCGGTGTGCCGTGCCGAAATCGGTCTTTCTCCTGACGGCATCAACGCGTTCAGTAAGCTGACAGGGCATCTTCCGGCCGTCGGGCTTTTCGTTGTTCTTCTGGCACTGGCCATTGTTATCCTGCGGACAGGACGCGTGGTTGCCGGACGCCGGAAAACCGCGGATAGGCAGTATGGAAAGCCCGCCCCTGTGGCCCTGACGTTTGGCAGCCGGGAAATGGCCGCCCGTGCAGCAGAAGATCAGAATGCCGCTTACTGGCAGTCACTTCTGTCCGCATTCAGAGATGCGCTCGATGAGGAAGGGTATGCGCTGCGCAGGACGGCGCATGACAAAGTGGTGTTGTCCCCTGACGCCCGCAGGCGCGTGGGGGCCACCATCGTGCGGGCACGTGAGCAGTATGTTTCGCCGTCCCGCAGGGGCGAGGTCCTTGAACAGATACTGCAGCAGGCCGCTGATGATGGCTATACGGAAAGCTGGGCCGACTGGTGTTGCCAGGCGGCAGAATCGACCGGCTGGTATGTCGTCAGACAGGAAGTGAATAACTGCACGACGAACGGGCTGACCGGACAATAACGGTTCAGGCCGTTTAACCAGAGCCATTCTGACCCTCTTTTGCTGTTTTTACGGAATCCACCATTATGACCAAACCTGCTGAAATATCGGCTCAGCCGGTCGTGCGCGATCGCTGGGGCGGCTGGACACACCCTGACTTTTTTTCACCGTCTGACTCGCGTGAATTTCCGCGCCCGGGCGAGTTTGAAGCCTGGCTTGCAGAACACCACCTGCAGTCAGCGACCGTCTGGATGGAAAACGATGTACCGGACTGGATGATGGACACATTCTGGAAAACCGGTAACTGCAGTCTCTGGCAACCCTCTGTACCCGCCGGTGGCGGCTGGTTTACCGGCAGTATTCACGATACGGATGACGGAGCCGTCTGTATCTGGCTGCGCCGCCGGGAGGAGGCCGCCTCATGAAGCGTTTCTTCCTGATCACCTGCCTGCTCCTTTCCGCCATGCTGGCACAACCGGTAATGGCGGCGGGGAGTAATGCCGGTGAAGGTCGTTGGGTGAACCCCATTTCAGACGTCTGCTGGAAATGCCTGTTTCCGATGACGCTCGGCAGTATCCCGCTGGCATACGGGCCGCAACCGGACACAACCAATCCTGCATCACCCATCCAGATTTGCCCGGTCGGTATTCTCTATCGTATCGGGCTGGCTATTGGATTCTGGGAACCGATGGCCATGACGGACGTGACCCGGGAACCGGGCGTGATGGTCAATATGGGGGGCTTCAAGATTGACCTGGGTAGGACCGGTACAGGCACGGCAGGACAGAGTGACCGGCCTGCTGCGGGCGCGTTCTACCACGTCCACTGGTATAAATATCCGCTGATTTTCTGGCTGAACATTATCACCAGTATCGGCTGCATGCAGACCGGGGACATGGACATTGCGTATCTGTCTGAGGTCGACCCGATGTGGAACGACTCCACCCTCTCGATGATCATCAACCCGGAGGCCGCGCTGTTTGGCAACCTGATTGCTCAGGCTGCCTGTGCCGCAGATGCCGCTGCCAGCTCTGCCGGTTTGCCCCTGTCACCCCTGTTCTGGTGCGCCGGTGCACAGGGCTCGATGTATCCGTTTACGGGCTATACCAGTGGCGAGTTTTCGCCGCTCGAATCCTCCTTGCTGGTCAGTGAGCGGATGGCTTACAAACTGCACCGGGAGGGCCTGGTGATGAACTCCGTGGGGGCAGACACCGCCGTCTGTTTTCAATACCCGTCGCCCATCATTCCGAAGGAGCGTTGGCGCTACCAGATGGTGAATATGTATCCCGAGACGTCGAGCTGTCACCCCTTCGGCGCCAGTACGCAGCTGTGGGGCACCACGCACAACACCCCACAGTCCAAAAAGAATTTTGGCTATCTGATGTGGCGCAAACGCAACTGCGTCTTTCTGTAGGAACCGATCATGAATACACGCCGTTTTCAGGCCCTGTTCGCCAGTGGCCTGCTCTTAAGCATGTCCGTTTCTTTCGCCAGCGATCAGGTTGCCGTTAACGGCCGGGACCGCGAGTGGATGAAACAGCAGCAAAATGCCCTGCAGGAGTTTAAAGATTCCCTGTCGGGCCAGACGCTGACTCTGCCCCCTGCACAACAGGACCTGGTGGAGAAACTGCAGCAGGGTATTCGCAATGACCAGACTGCTCAGGAAGGAGGGGAACAGCGCACTCCGGATGCCATTTACTTTGTCAGCCTCGGTATCCCCCGGGAAGGCCTGTTGCCCATGCTGCAGGATGCTGCACGATTAAAGATACCGGCGACATTACGCGGCCTTGTTGATAATGATTTTCGCAAGACGGCCGCCATGATGTTCGAGCTGACGAAGGAAGATAAAAATATCGGGGTGCAGATAGACCCGACGCTGTACAGCGATTACCACGTTACGGCGGTGCCGGCGCTGGTTGTCACCTGCCCGGGGCATTACGACGTCATCCGGGGCAGCCTGCCGTTGCGCGACGCGCTGGGTAAAATCGCAGAGCAGGGCGATTGCGCTGCCACGGCGCGCAAACTGCTGGAGGCGGCCCGATGAAAATGTCTCTCGCTATTCTCGTTCTGCTGTTCAGCGGAATGGCCTTTGCGGATGCGAACAGCGACGCTTATAAGGCGGGGTCCAGTTTCGGGAAAGGCAGCGCATCACAGGGGACGTCTGCACTAAAGAACACCGATGCCGTGAACAGCGCTATCCCGGGATACACCAGTAATCCGTCCGAGACAAACTACTACGGGGGTGTCAGAGGCGGGGACAGCGGGCTGAGTGATAAAGGCCAGTCTGCCCTGCTGGGCAGTAATGCCGGTCAGGCCGTCATTGACGCCAGCACCAAAAACCCGTCGCCAGTGATTGATCCGAATGCGCCGTTCATCACGGCGGGCAAAGCGGCAGAGAGTGGCTCTGAAAGCGTACTCAACGGAACCAGCCAGCAGTGCACCAGTACCGCAGTGTCCAAATCCACATTTGAAAACTTCCAGTGTGACCGTGATGTGGGTGACATCGAAACGTGCGGACGAACAGCATCCATTACAGGGTCATATGTCGATGATTATGCGTATACCACTTACACCATTGATTTTACGAACCGAAAATTAAGCGCCGGGGGGCAGACTCTGCCTCTTCAGGGGAGCGGGGATAAAGGACCTTATTACTACGACGTTCCGGTGCCCTCTGGTGAAGTCATTTCAGCAACTATGACATATACCTTTGACCGGTCAGCAGCAAAAAGCAATGACCTTTATTTTCTGAATCTCACTTTGCTAGGCCAAACACTGAATATGTATGACACATCAGGTAGCTACACACTGCCTGCAGGCAATGCTTTTAACAAAGATGAGTTATTACGAATTGTAGTGAATAACAAACAGAACGTTCCCTATATGGTCGAGGATTTATTTTCATCACCCGGCGGGTCGCCCATATGGCATTTCCAGATAGTGTTTACGTTCCGTACAGGGACACAAAAATATGTTCCACAGGTCACCTGGAGTAGCAGTTGCGGCTTTGATACCGCTACTGCGAAGTCAAGTGCTGGCAGTATTTGTACTGACCCTGGCGGAACAAGAACTGTTACGGTTGACGGTGTCCAGTACAGTCAGTACAGCGATTGCTGGGGATACACAGATTCCTATGTAACAGGGACAAATTCTACCGGTAATTGTGCTTCTCTAATCAACAACCCCAGTTGTACGCTTTCCGCTCATACCTGTACTGACACAGATGCAGCAACAGGTACGTGTCTCCATCAGACAGAAACCTACCAGTGCCAGAAGGTCTACTCCTCCAGTGGCCTGGTCTGTGGCGGGGATTATTTCTGCAAAACCGGAGACTGCAGCGATACCAATGGCGCGGGTGACAGCGGCTTTGATACGGCGGTTGCCAAACTGGCGGGGCTGGCCTCGGCTGGTGAAAACGTCAGGGATGACCAGGTCAACGTCAGGGCATTTAGCGGCCAGGCAATGAGCTGCCGCAAGGCGTTCGCCGGCTTCAACAACTGTTGTAAGGACTCAGGCTGGGGTGCGGATGCCGGACTGGCGGCCTGCAACAGTGATGAGATGGCCATCGGTAAGGCCAAAGCCAAAAAGGTGACCGTCAGTGTCGGTGAGCGTTGTGATCACAAAGTCCTCGGGGCCTGCGTCCAGAAAAGCCAGGTCTACTGCGTTTTCCAGGGCAAGCTGGCGCGCATCATTCAGGAGCAGGGGCGTCGTGACCAGTTGGGGGTGAGTTTTGGCAGTGGTGATAACCCTGACTGCCGGGGTATTACGGTCCCGGAGCTGCAGGATATCAATTTCGATCTGATTAACTTCGCGGACTTCTACGAAGACCTGATGAATAACCAGAAAATCCCGGATGCGTCCACGATGGCCCAACTGGCGAAAGACCGCGTGGCCGCCCAGGTGAATCAGATGGGGGGAAAATGATGAAAAAACTGCTGCTTGCCTGTCTCCTGATATCCGGTGTCGCACCGGTGCTGGCCGATGAGCCTCCCCCCGCAGATACCGTGGTTACGCCAGCCGATCCTTTTACAGGCTGGCACTGGTACAACGAACCGAAAAAGCCGAAGGAGGTGCCTGCACCAGTGCCTGCGCCACAGAAGGTACCGGATTTCAGCAAACTGTCACCGGTTGAGCAGGCTGAGGTGCTGAAAGGCTATACAAAACAGGCGATGACGCGCGCCATGCTCTACCCCTCGGCGGAGAATACGGCCACTTTTCTGCGCTGGCAGAAGTTCTGGACGGACCGCGCGTCAATGTTCAGTCAGTCGTTCGCGGTGGCGCAACTTGCGCATCCGGATCTCGATTACAACCTGGAGCATCCGCACTATAACAGCACAGCCCCACTCCAGCAGGCACGGGATCAGGAAAAACAGTCGCAGGCCATCAGCCAGCTGGCCGGGCAGTACGGCCTGTTCTACTTCTACCGGGGCAGTAACCCGATTGACGCACAGATGGCTGGCGTGGTCGCGGATTTTGCCCGCCTGCGCAATATCTCGCTGATACCGGTCAGTGTGGATGGCACCGTGTCCCCACAGGTGCCGGACACCCGTCCGGACACCGGGCAGAGTGCGCGAATGGGCATCAGCCATTTCCCGGCACTGTACCTTGTCGACCCGGCCACGAAGGACTACCGGCCACTGGCGTACGGCTTCATGACGCAGGATGACCTGGCAAAACGGTTCCTGAATGTGGCCACCGGGTTCAGACCCAATTTCTGAGGAGTTCCCATGAGTAACATCAGCACCTGGCGCGTGGCGTGCACATTTCGCCGCGCCCTCTGGTTCAGTTTTGTCACCGCGCCGGCACTGAGCTTTTTTGTCGGCTTTGTTTTTCTCTCCTTTAATAACTCTCTCGCGGGGGAGTTTATGGAGGAAGCCCGTAGTCTGGTTGCGGATGCACCACCCGGTAAGGTGTGGGATTGTGTTCCACCACGTAACACCTCGCCGGAAGACAGCCTTCCCCCCGTTCCTTCTGTGAAACCAGTATGTGAACGTGTTCTTGTCGATGCTGACACCTGGCAGCGGTCAACTGACACCTTCATCAAGCATGTTTATCTGTGGTTGGCCATTCTGGGCGCGGTTATATGGTGGTCCTGGAATGGCATGAAGGAATCTTTGGTCATTGTCCTCTGGCTAAAAGAAAAGGCCGGGAAAATACTCCCCACCATGCGAGGTGAGAGATGAAACGACTTCCTCTCATCGCCACGCTCTTTATGACCGGCATCATTTTGAACTGCCTGCGCCAGTTACTGGCCTGGTCTGTCATCCTCACACGGGAAGTCCTGGTGGTCGGGAGTGTAATATGCTTCTCACTGGTTGCACTGGCATTGATAGTGGAACTGGTCGCGTACCGACGCGCCCGTCGTGACCGGAGGTCCAGTCATGAGATACAGTGAACTGCTTACCGCGCTGGCACTGCTCTGCCCGGTGGCCGTGCAGGCCAGTGTTGCTGATGAGATCAGCCGGCTGGAGCAGGTGAAAGCCCAACATGGAACATCCCTGCTGGATTTTGGTCTGCCGGGGACACAGCCTGCACGACCGGCAGCGGTGAAAGCGCCGCACATGATGACGCTGACCGATGGTCGCCAGGTGAACCTGAATGACTATGCCATCGTGGTCTTTATGCAGCGCGGCTGTCAGTACAGTGCGAAATTTGATCCTCAGTTAAAAACGTGGGCAGACCAGGAAGGGATCAAAGTGTATCCCTATACACTGGATGGCTACGGTGACACCGCTTTCCCGGTGGCACTTATCCCGCGCAAAACCGGACCGAATGAGCCGATAGCTGGTGAAATTCTGACCTTCTTTGGCAATGGCCTGCCGATTGCCACCCCCACCACGTTTATGGTCAACGTCCATACCAACACGGCCTATCCGCTTTATCAGGGCGATACCGATGTGAATACGCTTCGTCAGCGACTCGCGCTGATGATTGAGGCGGATATTGATCATCTTTCCCCGGACACGCTGGGGCCGGTTCCGGCCAGCGCCGCGCTGACAACTCAGTAATACAGGCGGATTAACAATGAGCACATCCATGTATGCGTTATCGCGTTCCGAAAAAGTATGCCTGATTTTCGCCATCGCCTTTCTCACCTCTGCGGTGATATACGGCACGCTGGCCGGACGGATTGTCAGGGCCATGAGCGCTGACACACTTGTCACTATTCTGCAGGACTGTCCGGTCCTGCTGATGATATCCCTGAGTGCAGGCTTCATCAGTACCGCGCTGGGGCACTACGTTGTCCGCCAGTGTCTTAAACCTGAACCGGCCAGGGGAGGCGTTCAGCATGATTAAACTCCGTCAGTTACTTCTTTCTGCTGTGACGGTGCTGGGTCTCAGTACACCGGCGTTCGCCGATGTACAGGGCGACCTTAACGGCTATTTTGGCAGCCTCGGTTTTGACGGGAATGTTTCAAAAGCCCAGGCGTGGCAGGGGCAGGCAGCCGGGTATTTCACCGGTGGCTCAGTGTACCTGCGAAATCCCGTCAAACAGGTACAGCTTATTTCCATGCAGGTACCATCACTCAATGCCGGTTGTGGCGGTATTGACGCCTACCTCGGGGCGTTCTCCATGATAAGTGGAGAGGAAATCCAGCGCTTTGCAAAGCAAATAATGTCCAACGCAGCCGGATATGCTTTTGATCTGGCCCTGCAGACAATGGTCCCGGAACTCAAGCAGGCGAAAGACTTTCTGCAGAAACTGGCCAGTGATATTAATTCCATGAACATGAGCTCCTGTCAGGCGGCACAAGGCATCATCGGCGGGCTGTGGCCCGTCTCACAGGTGTCGAACCAGAAAATCTGCCAGGACATCGCCGGCGAAAGCAACATGTTCGCTGACTGGGCGGCATCGCGTCAGGGGTGCACGGTCGGAGGGCAGGGCGACAACGTGACGAGCAAGGCGTCCGATGCCCAAAAAGACCAGGTGCTCAAGAATAAAAACCTCATCTGGGACGCACTGGGGCGCAATCATTTGTTCGATGGTAATCAGCAGCTTAAAGAGCTTGTGATGAGTGTGGTGGGCTCCATCATTTTCAACGCGCAGGGACAGGTCACCATCCTCACTCCGCTGGTCGATAACCGTGACATTGTCGGTGTATTAATGCGTGGAGGTACGGCAAAGATATATGGATGTGATGAGTCCAGCCTGTGTCTGGGACCCACCGTAAAGGATGTAACCATCAGCAGCGACGTCGCGCTGGTTTCGCAGGTGCGTAATCTGATGGTCTCCATCGACAGCAAACTCAGTAGCGATACCGGTCTGTCGGATAAGGAAAAGGGCTTCATCAATACCACGTCTGTGCCGGTGCTGAAATACCTGACCAACTCCCGCAGTATGGGTATGAGTCCAACCTATCTGTTACAGGTCGCAGACTTTGTGGCCCAGGACATGATGATCCAGTACCTGCAGGAGCTGGTAAAACAGGCAAGTCAGTCGCTGGCAGGTAAAAACTTCCCGGAACAGGCCGCCAGTGATCTGCGTAATAACGTACTGGCGGTGACCTCACTGCTGGCGCAGATGAAACTGCAGTCGACTGCCGACCAGAATGCCCTCGACGGTATCGACCGGAACATGCAGTACCTGCAACAGCAGGTCTCGACAATTATCTCAACGTCCTATCAGAGCAACTACCAGTGGGGTACCGGCAATGACTGAGGTCTGGACCATTTACGGCGGAGATATGTGGCGGCAGACGTTTAATGGCGTGGTCACCATTATTGGCTCAGATACCTACAGCACACTGAAACGCATTGTGGGGCTTTTCGGAGTGCTGGGCGTGATGGCGAGCTTCATCAAATCACGCAATCCGATGGTATTTCTACATTGGGTCGCCATCTTTTTCATCATCACCTCGGTACTGCTGGTACCCAAGCGTAGCGTGCAGATTATTGATATCACTGACCCGGCAGCGGTCTATGAGGTGGATAATGTGCCGGCCGGGTTGGCAGGCATTGCCGGTTTATCGACTTCTGTCGGGTTCTCTGTCGCCCGGCTTTATGATTATGCGCTCGCACGGCCCGATTCGCTGACATACACAAAATCAGGCATGCTCTTTGGCTCTCAGATTGTGGCGCAGTCGTCCGATTTCCGGACACAAAACCCACAGCTTGCTCAGATGCTCACCGACTACGTGGAAAACTGTGTGGTGGGTGACATTCTGCTCAACAGCAAATACACCGTGGCACAGCTGCTGAACAGTACCGACCCGCTGACGCTGATTACTGACAACCCGAGTCCGTTAAGAGGTGTGTATCAGGATACCGGTGGCGGGCGCCAGTTCGTTACCTGCCAGCAGGCCGCCGGTGTCATTAAGAATCTGATCGGCGCGGATATCAGTTTTGGGGGCACCACCTGGCATGCGTTAGCGACACGGCTGTTCGGCAACCGGATCAATGCAAACGCGCTACTGAGTAGTTCAATGAACGAAAGTTATAACTTTTTCTACGCCGGTGGACTGAGTGCCTCGCAGATTATGCGCAACAACATCACCAATGCTGCGATCCGCGACGGCTGGAAGGGCTTCGCGGCCCGGTCTTCGGACACCGCGAACCTGCTCAACCTGGCCACGGAGTCCAGCCTGACCAAACAGCGCATCAGCTGGGGTGCGGGTGGTGTGATAGCCGCACGCACGCTGCCAATGTTCCAGTCGCTGATGATGCTGGTCCTGATTGGACTGTTCCCGCTGGTCATTGCGCTCGCACTGGTTAACCACAGTATTTTCGGGCTGAACACGCTTAAACTCTATGCCGGAGGTTTTCTGTACTTTCAGATGTGGCCGGTGATGTTTGCCATCCTCAACTCACTGGCTAACTTCTATCTGCAGACGAAAACCGGTAACACGGCACTGGTACTGGCGAACCAGGACCAGGTGGCACTGCAGCACTCGGATGCGGCCAACATTGCTGGTTATCTCAGCATGTCGATACCGATTCTGGCCTTCTTCCTGACGAAGGGGGCAGCCTCGGTGGCTTCGCAGGCTGTGGGGAGCATTATGAGTTCGGCGGCGTTTGCAACTGGCGGGCAGGCCTCCACCACGGCGGACGGCAACTGGTCGTTTAACAACATGTCGATGGATAATGTGAATGCCAACAAGTTTGACACCAACATGATGCACCGCTCAGGCTCGCAGGCATTCCAGACCACCAACGGCTCAATGCATACACAGACGGCTGACGGAAGTCAGGTCTATGACACCTCCGGAGCCATCTCTAACCTGCCGGTGAATATGCGGCTCAGCGCACTGGCCAGCAGTGGGTACTCCGAACAGGCGCGCCAGGCGCAACAGGAAGCACAGAGTTCACTTGATGGCTACAACCACAGCGTTACCAGTGGCTTCCAGCAGATGAACCAGCTGACCCGTCAGAGCGGCAACAGCGACACGATGACGCAGGGTAGCGACAGCAGTGTGGCGACAAATGTCAGTCGCGGCGCGAGCAAAATGCAGTCGGCGGTGGAAAGTTATGCCAAATCCCACAATATCTCCGAACAGCAGGCGTATAACCAGCTCATGGATATCACTAACCGGGGCAGCATGGGGGCTGATGGCAAAGCGTACATCAAATTTGATTCCGGCGATCAGCTCGCCGGCAAACTTGGTAAATGGGCGACCGGTCTCAGCGTAGGCGGGGAGGCCAGCGTTAATACCGGCTGGCAACATACTTCCGGCAGTGCGCACGGCACACAGGACACCAATTCTGAAAGCCGGGATAACCGGCATGACCAGAACAGCCAGGAAGCACGTGACTTCCGTGAAGGGATGGATATGGTCACTTCGACCCGCCTGAGTCAGTCGGGAAGCCATACGGACAACCAGTCCAGCTCGCAGGCACAGCAGTTCGCAGCCACGCTGAACGATGCGAAAAGCCAGTACCATCAGTACACCGAAAGCAGCACACGCAGCCAGGAATTCAGCCGCATGGCCACGCTGTCACAATCGCAGAGTGCAAGCCTGGATGCCAACTACAATCAGGAGTTTGTGAACTGGACAACGGCGAAGTACGGCAGCGATGCGCAGAACATCCTGACCAATGTGAAAAGTGCGCAGACAGCAGCGACGGAATTCATGCACGAGCGGCTTGAGCCGGAAATCATGCGGAACTACGGCGCCCGAACGGAGCAGGTTAACAGTGAGCCATTACAACCGTCGCGCACACTGGAAAACCCGGTGCAGTCCAGCCAGGAGGGGACTGTGACAGGTCGCAATACACCGGACCCACAAACGTCAATGGTCCGGAATGCGCCATCCGGTGAAACAGGGGGCACAATCAGCGGCGGACGTCAGCGAGTTGCAGGTCAGAGTGAGCCTGCGGGTTCTTCTCCGGTTGTACCGGCAGGTAGCACGCCGTCTCGCTATGACGCCAGTTATGACGTACAGGGTACGGTTCGCACATCCGGGGGACAGAAGACGCAGCAGGGAATGCCGGGCGGGGAGTCCGAAAGACCTGGCGCAGGTTCACTGCACCGGTCTCAGCCGGGTAATGAGCCTGCTGGCAGAACGGTTTCCACCACACCGGTCCGCCGTGAGCAGGAAAATGTACACGTCGGTATTCATGAGCGTAACCTGAGTACGCCTGCCAGTGGCCCTTCGGAAATGATGAACACTGATTTTCGTCAGGGTACGCAGCGGATAAGCGAGCAGGCTTCCGGTGCCGGTATCCGTAATGATGTGGCCAGTAGTGTAAGAGCACAAAGATCTGGCAATACGGAAACTGTCAGGGAAAATGGCGGAAAAATTGACGAAAATAAAAACACTGTTCAGACGTCCAGTGATATACTCAAGGGAGAGCATCAGGGGGCGGTGAAACGCCAGCAGATTGGTCGAACCGAAGAAGATTTGAAGCAAACGTTGCCAATTTGGGATAGCTCAGAAAAAAGGGGCGGTTTTCAAGAAAAACTAGAAACACTAAGAGCTCAACAGAATAAAGCCTCATAGTAGAGTCTAAATGGAGAGGGAATATGGGTAATTTCACAAAAACCGAAATTGATGCAGATATAGCTATGCTTGCTGACAATATTTCGTCAGGAAATAGAATTATTCCTTCTAATTCAGACTTGCTTAGAAGGTGTTTCTTTATACCAGTAGTGTCACTCATTCTCAGTTTAGTAAGCACATTAGTTTTTTACCTTGTGGATTCGCACCGGTATAAGAATTTATATTCTGATGGCTTTTTTAATTTTTTAACATCGGAAGGGTGGGTAGTAATTGCACCGACTGTAATTATTGGACTGCTTTTTTCCTTCATGACTTACAACAACCTTATATTGTATCTTACTATCTCTAATGAAGTTCGGGAGAAATCATTAGTTTTGAGGCACTTGAAGAAGGTTGTTAAGAAAGTTGTAGTTTTCTTTTTAGGAGTGATGCTTCTTTCAACACTATTGTGTGCTTTCATTCCCTGGCTTGCTTTTGGTGTTCCAGCTTCTGAGGCTGCTTTATTTTTTATCGTCAATATTGTTGTAGGAATGGAAATTAACCGCCTCGGTGCGGGAGTAGCGCTCGAGAAAGTCAGTAATCTGCTCAAAAAGATTTAATCCATCTTTCTTTGTTACAGCGCCCTTCCGCACTCCTGAAGGAAGGGTTCTCCCCGAATAATACCTATTGAAAAAGCGTGCCTCCCCAGGTGCGCTGGTTCCGTTTTTATCATCAAAAAGGATACATCCATGAAACACCGCCATGCTCTCGTGGCAGCGATGACTGCTGCCTGCTTTTTGCTATCCGGTTGTGGTGCCATGAGCACTGCAATCAAAAAGCGTGACCTTGATGTCAAAACTCAGATGAGCGAAACCATCTGGCTGGAGCCAACGTCTGAAAAGACAGTCTTTATTCAGGTGCGGAATACGTCTGATAAGGATATGTCGGGATTACAGTCGCAGATAGCGTCAGAACTGACAGCGAAAGGCTACCGTGTTACGCCCTCATCTGATACTGCTTATTTCTGGGTACAGGCCAGTGTGCTCAAAGCTGAAAAAATGGATCTGCGCCAGTCCCAGGGATTTCTCAGCAGCGGCTATGAAGGGGGTGCAACCGCAGCGGCACTGGGGGCGGGTATTGCCGCCTATAACACCGGGTCTGCGGGTACCACGCTCGGCGTCGGGCTGGCTACGGGTCTGGTCGGTATGGCCGCAGATGCAATGGTTGAGGACGTGAATTACACAATGGTGACCGATCTGCAGATATCAGAACGCAGTAAAGCGCCTGTGACGACCAGTAATGTGGCTGCGCTCAAACAGGGTACTTCAGGGGTTAAAGTGCAGACCAGCACGGAGCAGGGCAACCGCACGAAATACCAGACCCGCGTGGTATCGAACGCGAACAAGGTGAATCTCAAATTCGAAGAAGCGAAACCGGTACTTGAAGCGCAACTGGCCAAATCTATCGCCGGCATCCTTTGACATCCCGGGTTGTGGTGTCCGCCACAAACCTTCTTTCGTCATTCTGAACGTCCACCGTGCTCGTCTCCGGGCTGGTAGCGTAAGTGCATGATGTTATTTCGGGGATATTTCGCTTCCTCCCATGACAGCGCGTTGCCCTGTCATGGTTGCGGCGAGCGCCTGTGGATGAAAACCCAACCCTGAATTACGCCTGACCCACAAACTCTTCCACCCGGCCAGATTATGGGGATGGCGGAGCGTGTTCCAGCACGCCCCGCCTGTAGCCCTCTCAGATAACCCCGTTCAGCATTTCAGGAATACCCAATGAAAACTACGTTCAGCAAAATAGCACTGATTGTTGTCGGTGTGATCTGCTTTTCTGCTCATGCGGCCAATACTAAAGATCCGTCACAGACGCGACTGACATTTTTCGGTGACGGAAACGTCTCGACTTTTTCAGGCCCCTGGGCCAGTTATGGCTGTACTTCTCCTGACTCCGTCTCAGATATTTACGGCAGTTACAACACCGTCAATAATCTCAGTTGCTCAGAAATTATGGGTTCGGCCAACGTCGTAAACAGTGGCGACGTGAATGTGATGGGGCAGAATAACCAACTGGCTAATACATATGCGAATGTTTTTGGCGACAATAATAATACAAAAAACGGGAACATAAATGCGTTTGGTTCAGGGATAACGATTGATGGATCGGGGAATGGCGCGTTTGGTTTTACGATTAATGCGACCGGGACAAATAATATTACGCTGGGCAATGAACTCAGAACCACCGGCATTTCAACCAACCTGACCGGGTCCTATATTACCTCTTCGGGTAATTACAATAACATATTCGGCTACAGCAGCAGTGTTCAGTCTGACGGTATCAATGCCATCGGTAACGGCAATACGGTTGTTGAGGCAACAAGCAGCAATATTTTTGGCTCGAATAATACGGTTAAAGACCTTTCAGCGACCAGTTTCAGCTCCAGCGCTGACGGCACCAGTATTACCGGAAACAGCAATACGGTCAGTGCCGGCAGCAACTCCGCTATCCTCGGCAATAACAACACCATCACCGGCGGCGAACATGACAGTGGCGGTATTCTTATCGGCTTTGGCAGCCAGATGAGCTATGCCGATGATGCCATTGGTATTGGTACGACAACCACAGTAAAAGATGCCAATTCTATTGCTATCGGGCAGAACGCAAACGCCAGCAATGGCGCGGTTGCAATTGGGTATAACTCTGTTGGAAGCCGGGCAGGCAGCGTGTCATTTGGCAGCACCGGCAATGAGCGCCAGTTAACGAATGTCGCTACCGGAACGGCAGACACCGATGCCGTGAATGTGAAGCAGCTGCACGATGCGGCCACCGTTGCACTGAGCACAGCGAACAGCTACACCGACACCCGTGAAACCGCCATCAATACCCGGACTGACGGCCTGATGGCCACTGAACAGCAGGCACGCCAGAGCGGAAATACGGCCACGCTGAACAGTGCGAACAGCTACACCGACACCCGCGAAGCTGCGATTAACCAGCGGACGGACAGCCTGATGGCCACCGAGCAACAGGCACGCCAGAACGGAAATACGGCCACGCTGAACAGTGCGAACAGCTACACTGATACCCGCGAGGCTGCGATAAACCAGCGGACTGACAGCCTGATGGCCACCGAACAGCAGGCGCGCCAGAGCGGAAATACGGCCACGCTGAACAGCGCGACGAGCTACACCGACACACGTGAAACGGCTATCAACCAGAGGACTGATACTCTGCTGGCCACAGAGCAACAGGCACGTCAGAGCAGCAGCGTGAGCACGCTGAACAGCGCGACGGGCTACACCGATATTCGTGAGGAAGCGATCAACACCCGGACTGACAGTCTCCTCACTACCGAGTTACAGGCACGCCAGGCCGGCGATGCTGCCACGCTGAACAGTGCAAAGGGATATACCGATGCACGCGAACAGGTCATTAACAGCCGCGTTGATACTCTGCTGGCCCAGGAGAAAAGTGATCGGATAACCGGCGATGCTGACAACCTCGCAAAATCAGGTAATTACAATGACCAGCAGACTGCCGTCGCAATCAGTACCGCAAACAGCTATACCGACGCCCGGGAACAGGCGATCAATGCCCGGACTGATGGACTGGTTGCGGACGAAAAATCGCAGCGTATTGCCGGTGATGCGGAAACACTCTCGGCAGCCAATACCTACACCGACACCCGTGAGTCTGCGATCAACCAGCGCACTGACACTCTGATGGCCACAGAGCAACTGGCGCGCCAGAACGGAGACGCCGCCACCCTGAACAGTGCAAAAAGTTACACAGACAACCGGGAAACGGCCATCAACCAGCGGACAGACGGCATGATGGCCGCCGAGCAGCAGGCCCGTGACGCAGGTGACGCAGCAACGCTGGGCAGTGCAAAAAGCTATACCGACACCCGGGAAACGGCCATCAACCAGCGGACGGACGGCCTGATGGCCACCGAGCGGCAGGCCCGTGACGCAGGTGACGCAGCAACGCTGGGCAGTGCAAAAAGCTATACCGACACCCGGGAAACGGCCATCAACCAGCGGACGGATGGCCTGATGGCCGCCGAGCAGCAGGCGCGCCAGAACGGGGATGCCGCCACGCTGAACAGTGCGAAAAGCTATACCGATACGCGGGAAACGGTCATTAACCAGCGGACCGACGGCCTGATAGCCAGCGAGCAGCAGGCCCGGGAAAGTGGTGATGCCCGGACGCTCAGCGGTGCCCGGAGTTACACCGACACCCGTGAAACGGCGATAAACAAACGAACAGACAAAATGATGGATACAGAACAACTGGCCCGTATCGAGGGGGACCGGCAGACGCTGGGCAGCGCAAAAGCGTATACAGACCAGCGGGAAACAGCCATCAACTCCCGGACAGACAGCCTGGTAGCCAGTGAGCATGACGCCCGCATTGCAGGTGATGCGAACACGCTTGCCAGCGCCGGCAACTATACCAACCAGCGCTTCAGCGAACTCAATGACCGGGTTAACCGTAATGAACGTCGCGCCAATGCCGGTATCGCCGGCGTGATGGCACTGACAAATATTCCCTATCTGACTAAAGACGTCGACAACAGTTTCGGGATGGCCATCGGATCATACCGGGGTGAAACGGCCATTGCCGGTGGCATTCAGCGGCAGTTAAGCCCGAGGGTTAATGCGCGCGTCAGCCTGACATGGGATTCCAGCCAGGCGGTAGGCGTGGCCGGTGGCCTCGCTGTCGGCTGGTAGGTATTCATTCGCGTTCCCTGTCAGCACTCATCCCTTTTTCAGTCCTCGCTTCACCAAAAGCAACAGAACACGCTTTGTTGATTTTTAAGGAACATTCCCATGCAAAAAACATTTATGAGTACATCAATAAAAGTCATGTTTTTCATTTTCGTCCTGTCCGCCTGGATGGCATTCCTGACCGAACAGTTTGGTGCGCCAGTGATCAAATGGCTGGCCAAGAATTCAGTCCTGTTCAGCTACTCGACCGTCCTGCAGGATGCCGGGGCTGGCGCGTGGAACTGGACGGGGCTGACGAACCTGATGGTGTTTATTCTGTTTTTCATCGCTGTCAGTGCCCTGGCCTCCATGCTGACCTTTCTGACGGTCGGCATTCTGAATGACGCACAACGCACGGCTAAACGTATCTTTCATCTGTTGCGCCGTCCGGTCTGAAGGTAATGAACGGAACGGGGCGCGGAATCTGAAAGATGAAGCGAGATTAAGACGTCACATCGCGCCTTATAATCAGCCCCTTCGGGCCGGTCCCGGCCCACATACTTAATTCCCTTGTACAGACTGTCGGCCCGTTTCACACGGGCGGATTACCCCTGCGCATTATCCGGAGTGTCGTATGAGCTTTACCCCTAAATACCTGACGCAGGGCGGCCAGATGACGGCCTATCGCCTGCGGATGTTCGGCCAGGTCAGCAACTGGATTTTCCACTGGATGCTGATGCTGTTCATTGTGTCGACCTGCGTGCTGTTCTGGCTTACCACGACAGACGATGTCCTGCGTAATGGCTTCTGGTACTGGTCAGCCTGGCCCACCCATTCGTTACTGGGGCT
Source organism: Phytobacter sp. MRY16-398 (assembly GCF_003925915.1). Taxonomy (NCBI): domain Bacteria; kingdom Pseudomonadati; phylum Pseudomonadota; class Gammaproteobacteria; order Enterobacterales; family Enterobacteriaceae; genus Phytobacter; species Phytobacter sp. MRY16-398. The sequence goes on from NZ_AP018757.1 coordinate 182,089, forward strand.
GTCGCCGGGCAGTACCACCGCGACATGGGATATTACCTGGCACTGCGGTGATGGCAGCCGGCTGTGTACCACGAAGATGACGCCGGCACAGCTACTGGCTGACCCGTGGATGCAGGAAATGGGCAGCCAGTTTATGGCAAATCTGCGATTCATTGCCTCAGCCTGCGGCCTGGTGGCCTTTCTGCTCTGGTGCCTTATCGCCTGGTACGTGGGCCGTATTGGCAAAAAAGAGAGTGAGGATGAGTTCATCTCGGGCATGACGCTGACCGACAAGCCCCGGGAGGTTAACCGGTTACTCAAAAAAGCCGGTGAAAAGTCGGATCTGCAGATAGGCGGCCTCTACATGGTCAAAGATGCAGAGGTGATGAACTTTCTTATTCACGGCACGATTGGCGTAGGTAAGTCCACCCTGATTCGCTGGCTGCTGGACTACATTCGCCGGCGTGGCGACCGCGCGATTATCTATGACTCCGGTGGCACCTTCATCGAGACACACTACGATGAGCGGCGTGACAAAATCCTCTGTGCGCACGACAAACGCTGTGAAAACTGGGTGTTGTGGCGGGAATGCCGGGACGTGGTTGATTACGAAAACATGACGGCGGCCCTGATGCCGGTGGAAGGGGATTCCGACCCGTTCTGGGTGTCCTCCTCCCGGACCATCTTCAGTGATGGCGCAATGCAGTTCGCGAACGACCCGGATCGTAGCATCGAGAAGTTCCTGAAAACCCTGCTGTCTATCGACCTCAAGAGCTTGCGTGAATTTCTCAGGAATACGCCGTCAGCCAACCTGGTTGAGGAAAAGATAGAAAAGACCGCCATCTCTATCCGTTCCGTGTTAACCAACTATGCCAAATCACTGCGGTATCTGCAGGGGCTGGATAAAGAGGGCAAACCTGAGTTCAGCATCCGTGAATGGATGACCAGTGAACAGTACAACGACAGCTGGCTGTTTATTTCCACGACGGCCCGTCATCGCAAGGCCGTACGTCCGCTGATTTCCATGTGGCTTTCTCTGGCTACGTTATTGCTCCAGAGCATGGGTGAGGACAGTGAACGCCGTGTGTGGTTCATCGGCGATGAGATAGCCAGCCTGCAAAAAATCCCTGAACTGAATGAGACACTGGCTGAGGCCCGTAAGTTTGGCGGCTGTTTTGTGCTGGGCGTGCAGAACATCCCCCAGTTAATCCACATTTATGGCCGCGAGATGGCCAAAGCCATTTTCGACCTGCTTAACACCCGCGCGTATGGACGTTCACCGAGTGCTGAGGTCGCGAAGATGGTGGAGGAGGAGCTTGGCCATCAGCGCCGGCGTGAAGCCCGTGAACAGAACAGTTACGGTCTTGACCAGGTTCGTGACGGTATCTCCATCAGTAAGGATAAGGTCAACGAGCCGGTTGTGGACTATGACCAGGTCATGAAAATGCCGAACCTGCGGTTTTACATTCGCCTCCCGGGTGAGTATCCGGTCGTGAAACTCAGTCTCAAATATCGCAGGCAGAAGAAATATCACCCCGCACTTATCGAACGCGATTTCCATGACCGCCTGAGTCCTGTCCTGGAGAGCATTATTGCCGGCAATGAACGCAGCGCTGCCGCTGCGGGGATTCGTTTCCCGACGGGTGAAGAAATACTGGAAGGAACGGAAACAACCCGTGCTGAGTTACCGCAGGTTCCCTCCGCTATTCCGGCCACTGAAACACCCGTAAAGCCGCCGGTACAAAAACCGGGTAAGGCGTCAACACCGAAGCCGGTACCCGAAAAAGCGCCGCCACGTCCTGCTTCCGTTATCCCGCTGACGCAGGAGCAGACAACCGACACTCACGGGCCAGAAGCCCCGCCTGTGCGCCCCGTATCAGAGCCGGTCAGTGCCAGCGAACCACCGCCTTCAAACGTATGGCCATTCCCGCAACCTGTCGCCCGGCCAGCGCCTGCCGCCAGTATCAGGACCGCACAACCACCTTCTGAGCCGCAAAAAGCGCCCGAGCCGGAAAAAGTACCAGCGCCTCCTGAGCCGGTTGTGCCTCCGGTCGCCCCGGCGTCCGTTAAGACGGGATTCAGTGCGCTGGACATGCTGGCCAGACGCGCCGGCAAGCCGGTTACAGACAGTGATGCTGACGCTGCTGACAGTGCGGCACAGGGTGAAGCCCCCGAGCTGCATATGCAGATGGAAAAAGATGACGCAGGAACGCTGACGGTGCGAAGCGCCGGATACCACAAGGCCGAACCTGAACGCACTGAGGAAGACGACGCAGGGCGCTACAGCGACGCGAACAGAAGCATGGCGGACGAGGAAAAGAACATTCTCCGTCATCGTGACGACTACGAGGCGTATCAGGAAATGCAGGAACACCTTGATCCCGGAGGATATGAACGATGATGACGCCTGCTCCGGTGGCCTCGGCCGCCGACGCTGCCAGTTACTACAGCAGCAAGGATAACTACTATTTTCTGGACGACATGCCCACGCAGTGGCTGGGTGAAGGGGCGAGAGAACTGGGACTGGAGGGGCCGGTCGACCTTGATACGTTCACCGCAATCCTGCACGGCAAACTCCCCAACGGCACTGAGCTGGGGAAAGAGGTGCAGGGCAGCCATGTCCATCGTCCGGGACACGATTTTACCTTTTCCGCCCCCAAGAGTGTCTCAATGCTGATCCTCGCGGGCGGCGACAAACGTCTGCTGGAGGCGCATCACGACGCCGTCAGGGAAACGCTGGCTGTCATGGAACAGATGGTGAGCGCCCGTGACACAAAGGAGGGGGTGACCCGTATTGTTCCCACCGGCAAGATGGTGGCCGCGCTGTTCACGCACGACACGTCACGTAACCTTGACCCGGAAATCCATACGCATGCGGTAGTGGCCAACGTGACGGAGCTCGACGGTAAATGGAAAGCACTGGCCACGGACACCATTCACGGCGCAGGGTTTATCGAGACGGTCTATCGCAACCAGGTTATCTACGGAAAAATTTACCGGAACATCATGAAGGGAAAGACCGAGGCGATAGGGTATGAGACCGAACTGACCGGGGGGCCACACGGGTTATGGGAAGTGAAAGGCTTTTCGCGGGAAGTGATCGAGGAATTCTCTTCCCGCCACCGGGAGATTGTCGCCCGCGTGGGTGACGAAGCCTCACTGAAAAGTCGCGATGTGGCGGCGCTCGATACGCGCCAGCGCAAGCAGGATATCAGTCGCTACGGCGAGGACAGTCTGCCGCAGACAGAAAAAGATAAGGGCCGTCGGGAGAAGTCTGAGAGCAGTCCCGTTCCGTCACCTGACAGACGGGAGGCAGACGTGTCCGTAACGGCAGGGAGAACACCGGCGGCGGCAGAGTATCACCACGTATCCGGAGAGGCACCGCAGGTGACCGCCCCCCGGAGTGTGAGTCCGGTAACCGTGGAACAGCCGGAGCAGGAATCTGTCAGGGAGCCGGATGCGCCAATCGTCAAACCTGAAACGGCCGACGGACGTGCGCGCCTGCGTGAGCGCTGGCAGCGACAGATGGACGATGTCGGTTTCGATATCGGGAGCGTGATTAACGAGGCAAAAGCCCGGGAGGCCATACTGTCGGCACCGGAAGAGACATTACCGGATATTCCGGAAGCGATGGCGGCGGTGCGCAATGCCATCTCTGTTCTGAGTGACACACGTACCCGTTTTACTTACGGCGACCTTCTTCTGACGGCACACGAATCCGGCGAAATGCAGCAGTCTCTGCCGGACCTGCGCCGTGCCATCGGACAGGCTATCAGTGAAGATCTGCTTACGCCGCTTGATGGTGAAAAGGGCGTCTTCACCTCACATATTCACCTGCTGGATGAGCTGTCCGTGCAGTCGCTGACGGCAGACATACTGAAAGAGAACAAAGTCGTCAGTTTCAGGCCCACAGCAAAAGAGCCGCCTGCGCATCTGCAGAAAGCGTCCCGCATCCCCGTGGCCATACTGAATGCGCCGGCATCGGTACAGCGTCTGCGCGAAACCGCCGAAGAACTGGTGACAATGTCACGTGAACAGAGACGGGAGGTCAGGGTGCTGGCCAGTTCAGCGGAACGCGCGCTGAGCCTCGGTAAATCCCCATTGCTGAAAAATGACATCCTGTCACGCAGCCGTGTGCTGGACAGTTCTTTCAGCCTGGGCATACAGAGCACACTCATCGTTGAGGGGGCGGAAAAGCTGGGGCTGAAAGAGATGCTGGTTCTTACGGGCGAGGCGAGAGAGAAAAATGCCCAGCTGTTGTTCCTGGACAGCGCGGGTCGCCAGTCGGATGCCAGTGCGCTTTCAGTACTGGCCTCTGCAGGCGCCGAACGCTTCAGCCTCACTGCGCCGTCATCCGAACTGGAAGCCCGGGTCATCAGTATTCAGGACAAACGGGAACGCCAGCAGGTACTGGCTGAGCGCTTTGCGGAACTGAGCGGACCGGACAGTCCGGTCACGGCGGTAGTGGCGGGTGTCCGTGAACAGCTGCAACTGACCGGCGCCATCCGTGAAGCACTGCAGAACGCCGGTAAACTGGGACAGGATACCGTCACGATCCAGGCACGCACCCCGGTTTTTGTGAACACCAGGACGCGTAAACTGCCCGGAACCTACCGTGCCGGCATGGTGCTGGAAGACCGGACAGAGAAGGATGAGACCCGTCATTATGTTATCGACAGGGTGCACGAAGACACCCGTATGCTGTCGCTGATTGACAGTGACGGTGTGCTGAGCCGGGTGAAACTGAGTACGCTCAGCGGTGACTGGCGTCTGTTCACACAGAGTGAACTGAGTGTGGCGCAGGGTGAGCAGCTGTTTGCGCTGGCCGGCGACAGGTCTGCCGGGCTGAAAGCCCGCGACCGTCTTACGGTGACCGCCGTCGGCGAGGGGGAACTGACCGTACAGCGGGAGGGGCAAAAGAAACCGCTTCGTCTGGGGACGGATGCGCCGCTTTACGTCACGCACGGTTATGTCAGTGCACCGGGCAGCCGGGATAATGAACACGGGACCGTGCTGGCCTCGCTGAGTATGCGCGATCTGTCGGCGAACATGATAAACATGCTGGCCCAGTCGGGGCACGTGGCGGAGATCTTTACCGGTGAGGCGCAGGACAGGGCAGAGGAAAAGCTGGCGCGACTGCGTGACAACCGATCTCCCCTTGCACTGGTGCGTCAGCTGAGTGGCCGGGAGGACGCCGGTGAAGCCATCAGTGCGCTGAAAACCGGTCTGCTGACGGATGTGGAGAAAGCGGTATCGCGCGCAGTGGCCAACATGCGTGAGGTGGCGTTTTCTTCCGCGCTGCTGACGGAAAAGGCGGCCGGTTTTCTCGGTTCCACAGAGGGACTGACTGGCGAAATTGCGCGTCTTGCGAGTGAAGGTGAACTCATTAAAGTGCCCTGGGGAGGTGAGGTCCGCTATGTTGCGCGGGTCACCTGGGAGATGGAAAAAGCCATCATCCGGGAGGTGGAAGCCGGTAAAAATACCGTGGCACCACTGATGGGTGATCCCGCAGCGGTTCTGCCTGCCACCCTGACTGCCGGCCAGAGTGAAGCCTCCTCCCTTATCCTGCAGAGTACCGATCGCTTTACGGCGGTGCAGGGGTACGCCGGTGTGGGTAAAACCACACAATTTAACGCGGTGAAAACGGCCATTGATACTCTGCCAGCGCCGGTACGTCCGGTCATCATCGGGCTGGGGCCGACACACCGTGCGGTGAAGGAGATGCGGGGTATCGGCATCGACGGCCAGACCATGAAATCCTTCCTGATGGACTGGCAGCAGCGAACGGCGGCCGGGGAGCAGGTCAGTTATCACAACTCCCTGTTTCTGATCGATGAAGCCTCCATGCTGGGTAACCAGGACACGGCAGAAGCCTTACGCGCCATCGCGGCGGGCAATGGCCGCGCCGTGATGGTCGGTGACGTGGCACAGCTGGAGTCTCCGGAAAGCGGTTCACCGTTCCGGCTTCTTCAGGAGCGCAGCCCAATCGACATTGCCGTGATGAAGGAAATTAAACGTCAGCTTAATGATGACCTGCGCGGTGCAGTCTACAGCGTCATTGAGAACAAAGCCGTGGCTGCCTTAGAGAAGATTGACCGGGTGTCACCGGGCGCCGTTCCGCGCCAGTCAGGTTCTCCGGTACCGGCACGATCGGTAACCGAGATCCCCCCACCGCAAAAGGATGAAAACGGATACCTGCAGCCCGGTCCCACGGTGATTGATGCGATTGTCAGCGACTATATGAGCCGGACGCCTGCGGCGCGCGAAGAAACGCTTATTGTGGTCTCGCTTAATGACGACCGGCGTGCGGTCAATGCCGGCATTCACCAGGCGATGGTCGACGCAAAAGAACTCGGTGAGAGGGTTGTTGTGGTACCGGTACTGGAGCGTGTCAGTGGCGGGCGGCATGACTTTAACCGTATTGATGCCTGGCAGACGGGGCAGGTGGTGCTGGCCAGCGAACGTTACCTCACGGTGACGGGTGTTGACCGGGGCACAAAGAATGTCCTGTTGCGGGATGAAGAGGGCAGGATGCGCTACTACTCGCCTGCTGAACTGAATGCCACCGAAATTGAGGTCTTCAGACAGGAGAAACTGGAGCTTCGTACCGGAGACAGCATCAGGATGAGCAAGACCCGGCGGGATATGGGCCACGCGGCACACGAACAGTACCGCGTGTCGGCATTGTGGGATAACGGCGATATTGTGCTCAGTGGTGCCGCAGGGGAGAAGGTCATCAATCCGGGAGAGATTCAGGCTGACAGGCACATCGATTATGCGTGGGCCGTCACCGGGTACGGCGCGCAGGCTGCCAGCAGCCGTTTCGTCATCGCGCTGGAGAGTGCGCTGGGGCGGCGTGGTGTGATGAGTGGCATGCGGGCCTTTTACATCAGTCTGTCCAGGGCAAAGGAGCATGTTCAGGTGTATACCGACAGTCTCCAGAAGTGGGTGGAGGCACTCACACGGGAGGATAAGGGGATTAAAACGGCGCATGACGCCCTGTCACCCGAGACTGAACGTAAGCAGGCCCGGAGCATCTGGGCAATGGGGAAAACGGTGTCAAAAACGGCTATCGGCCGTGCATTTCTGAAAGGCCAGGGGCTTGCCGACGCGTCCGTAACGGCCCGGATTATTCCGCCCACGCGGAAATACCCGCAGCCGCACCTTGCACTGCCAGCGTTTGACGGTAACGGCAAAGCCGCCGGGCTGACGCTGGTTCCGCTCCTCCATGAAAAAGGTGTCATTTCGCCCGGGAAAACCCGGCAACTGGCCACGGAAAGCGCACAGGCAGCCATCCTGCAGAAAAGCCGCAGCGGTGAAACCCTTATCGTCAGCGATCTGGCACAGGGACTGGCCGCCGCGCGGGATAAGCCTGATGTGGGGGTGCTGCTGCTAACCGGCAGGCAGTCTCCGTCGGCTCAGTTGCTCAGAGTGGCCGGCGGCCAGCATGAACAGGCCAAACGTCCGGATGCGACACTGCTCAGCCTTGTGCGGGCGGAGTTGCAGGACTTTCTCAGCCGGTTGCCATCAGATGTCCCCGTACCGGATGACCGTGCGGCACTCCGTCATGCGCTTGACGCCCTGAATAAAGCCACAGCGTTACCGGAAATCAGAACGGGAGAAATCACGCAGCAACGTGCTGACGGACTGGAAAAAGCAGCGCTGACAGCAGAGCTGGCTGCACGGCTGGCGGAAACCATTCAGGCTAAGTTACCTGCTCTTCCGGGGGAAACTTCACCCGATTACAGCGCATTAGTGAGACAGGCGTCAGAGGTCCTTGCCCGGGATGACCGTGCAGCACCGGATGCGGCGATCAGCGCTGTTCTGAATGCCCTTTCCGGTAGCGGTCTGCCCCGGGGTATCTCGCTGCCTGCTGATACGCCGGATGGGGTAATCATTCCCGCATCGGTGGTCAGGCAGGTACAGGATGAGCTGGGACGGACGCGGGCCGCTGACAATGAAATCTCCGTCACCGTGTCGTCTAAGGCGGTGGAGAGCGCCGCCCGTGAACTGGCGCGAGAGGCGCAGCCGCAGATGCCAGCAGAAACCCGTGGCCGGGAGCCAGAACGTGAACTCCCGACACCTGAAATCACCCGACATATTCAGAAAGAACGTTAATCCGTGCGGCCGGCATTTCCGGAGGCCGCATCACTTATCCTGCAGGGATTCCTGCAGCATACACGAGACAAACATGAAAAAATCCCCCATCAACGTGGCCATCCTGATGCTGGCCATGAGCACGCTCATTTCTTCTGTTCCTGCTTCTGCTGCAGACGGAACTGACTTCACGGCCGCGCAGCAGGACCGCATCGGTGAAATCGCCGCCGATTACCTGGTTGCGCATCCGGACGTGCTCATCGAGGTGAGTCAGAAACTGCAGGCCCGTCAGGCGCAGAAGCGTAATCAGGCTTATGTGCAGGCAGCAGTAGCATCGCATCGCCTGCTGATGCAGCTCGATGGCGTGCCGGTAAAAGGACCGGCCAATTCTGCGGTGATTGTGACGGAATTTTTCGACTATGAGTGTATCGCCTGCAGCGCGATGGCACCGGTCATGGAGAAAGTGATGGAAGCCAGCCCGGACGTGCGGTTTGTCTTCCGGGACTGGACGATTTTTGCCTCACGTTATGCGGAGTCAACACAGGCTTCGCGACGCGGACTGGCTATTTTCCGCAAACAGAGCGCAGAGGCGTATATGGCGTATCACAACGGGATTTACCGTACCGGTCATAATGAGGGCCACCTGACGGCACAGGATATTGAGTCAGTGGCGTCTGCGGCCGGGGCCGGGCCGGAAGATGTGAACAGTTACGCTCAGTCCGATACGCTCATCAAAAGCAATGATGAACTGGCCGGTGTGCTGGGACTGACCGGAACGCCGGGGATCATCGTTATGCCGGCAGAGAATGCCACCCCGGAAAACACCACCGTACTCCCTGGTGTGGTCAGCGAGGCAGTGATGCAGCAGGCCATTGCCAGGGCGAAAGGGAAATAAGAGTATGGCACCGGAGCCAGGCAGTATGCCGGTAATGTGCCGCACTATAAAAAGACACAGCAGGTTATTAATCCGGCCAGCATCCGCCGGAATGATGAAAAAGGAAGAGATATGAGATTCAGAATAGCAGGCGTCGCCACGGTCATGTGGCTGATGACATCAACCGGTGTTGCTCTGGCCACCCCCTCTGTCGATGTTGGTTTTTCACCCGAGGGGAGTGCAGAGCAATTGGTCATCCGGACGCTGGACGACGCGCACGACAGTATCCGCCTGATGGGCTACAGCTTCACATCTCCGGACGTTGTGAAATCACTCGTTGCCGCGAAACGCCGGGGCGTGGACGTCCGGGTCGTGGTGGACGAAAAAGGTAACCTCGGCAAAGCCAGCCAGGCCGCGATGAACGTCGTGGCCAGTGCCGGCATTCCGCTACGGACCAACGGACAGTACAAAATTATGCACGACAAAGTGATCATCACCGACGGGCAGAACGTGGAGCTGGGGTCGTTTAACTACACACGCAGCGCCGCTAACACCAATTCCGAGAATGCACTGGTTGTACGGGATATGCCGTCTCTGGCACAGACTTACCTGGCGCACTGGCAGTCCCGCTGGGATGCCGGTGCCGACTGGCATCCCTCGTACTGATTCATAACACCTGTATCACTCATCTCAACCCGTGAACCCGCGCGCCAACGCGGGTCACAGCGTCGGTAAAGTTAAGTCGCTGATTTCAGATAACTGTAGTATTCTCTGCCAATTGATCCTTTTTTGATCCTGTGGAGGCAGAGATGTCGCAGCCTTTAAATGCAGCCACTACCTCAACAAAGACCAAGCGACCTTATCGTAAAGGAAGCCCTATGTCGGCCTCTGAGAAACAGCAGGCTGCAGTGGCCAGAAAAAAACTTACGCATAAAGAGCTGAAGATTTATCTGCGAAACGCTATTAAAGACAGGCTTGTAGTTGAGTGTGAGAAAGCTGGTCTGACTCAGGCAGAGTATATAGAACGCTTATTACAACAGGCATTTGATGAGCTCGATAAATAGGTAATGGTATTACTTTCTTGTCGTATGCCCGTTGAAGTGATAGATTGCAGATCGTTTATGAATTCTGGCTGGCCACGCCATAAGGTGGCAGGGATCTGGTTCTGATGAGGTGTCTACCCGGAACCAGAAAAGACAAAACCCCGATAATCTTTCCAAATCTTGGCGGATAAGAAGATTAACGGGGTCCTTAGAAACTGCATAGAAGCTGTTGCTCTATGCGGGGAGTATAGTTTTATGCCCGGAAAACTGCAAGACCTTCTGAGCGAGCTCCTTCTGTGCAACATAAGCGCAGGAAGGAATGACTGAGCAGAAACCTGAAAACACCTCATTTTACCGGCAGGTAAAAAACCCGAATCCGGTTTTCACGCCGAGAGAGGGCAAAAAGACCCTGCCGTTCTGCCGTAAGCTGATGGCGAAAGCCGAAGGCTTCACATCGCGTTTTGATTTTACCATGCACGTTGCTTTTGCCCGTTCGCTGGGTATGCGTCACCGTATGCCACCGTTACTGCGCAGGCGCGCCATCGATGCGCTGTTGCAGGGGTTGTCCTTTCACTATGATCCTCTGGCCAACCGCGTCCAGCGCTCCATCACCAATCTGGCCATTGAGTGCGGCCTGGCCACAGAATCGAAAAGTGGCAATCTGTCCATCACCCGCGCCACGCGGGCACTGAAATTTATAGCGGAGCTGGGACTGATTACCTACCAGACCGAATATGATCCGGAGATTGGCTGTAACATCCCGACCGATATCACTTTCACGCCGGCATTCTTCTCTGCGCTAGACGTTTCAGACGTGGCAGTGGCGGCCGCGCGCCGCAGCCGCGTGGAGTGGGAAAATCAGCAACGTGAAAAGCAGCAGCTGCCGCGACTGGAAATGGACGAGCTGATCGCCAGAGCCTGGCGTTACGTACGTGAGCGGTTCCGCAGCTATCAGTCTCAGCGTAAGGAGCATGGCCTTAAGCGTGCCCGTGCCCGCCGGGATGCAGACCGTACCCGCCGGGATATTGAGACTATCGTGAAACGCCAGCTGACGCGTGAGATTGCTGAGGGACGTTTTACCGGTAACCTGGACGCCGTTCGCCGGGAGCAGGCAAGACGCGTCAAAGAACGCATGCTGATGTCCCGGGGCCATAACTACACGCGGCTGGCCACGCTCACCTCCTGACCCCCTTTTTTTTAATATCCGGTTCGCTCCGGAGGATTTCGCACGCCTGTAGCACGGCTCCGCTCACTATATGAACAACGTAGTGCAGGATTTCTTCTGTGCCGCATTCGGGAACGCGGCAGAATGGCCGGAAAAATAACGGCCGGTGTGATTTTCGTCTTCGATTTTCATTTGTTGACATATAACTGCAAGGGAACTTTCCATTAAGCGACAACCGTAATCGTTACAGGGTGCCAGACGATATCGTTTCAGGGTGCGTGGTTCCTTTTAAACCCCTGCTCTGTACTTCTTTTAAATATCTTTATTCTTTCTCATTTAAATACATAACCTGTTCGTCGCCTGCCCTGTGGACAGGCTCAGATAATGCCCGCCCCTGCAGCGAGCTAACGCTCGCGCGGTTCGGAAAAAGACAGGTACCTCCCGTCGCCATGCGACGGGCATAAATCCGTATTTAGTTACAACATACGTCTATTTGTGAGAGCAACAGAAAGTGCAAATCTGAAACTCCTCTGCCTTTCCCACCCTGAAAAGCGCCGCCGCCCCGGGCCGGAGGCCCGGAACAACATCGCTTTTAAGATGGATGATGTAACTAACGATTGGCGTTGCTGTAAGTCTCTTCGCTATAAGTCCTGATGAACACGCTCGTAAGCGCCCCTACGGGCCGCTAACGCGGAGATACGCCCCGTCTTCGGCAAAGCCTCGACGTGACCACTCCGACCGCGTACAGGGGCACCAGAGTCGCTTTAAGCGGATTATGGCTTTGCAGGGCGGAGGGGTTAATAGCGATCATCTATCATGAAGCCGGCTTCGCCGGGTCCTCCGGCGGATTCCAGATCAGTGCCGCATTCAGCATTATTTCCGCCGGCATGTGCCTGCGGCACATTCAGGGTCGCGCTACGCACAGCTCGCGCTCCTGTCTGCCATCCGGGGTCAGTTTGGAGATCGGAAATTTTTGTACGTTAAGAGCATTATTTAACCAATCTTGGTTCGTAAGGGGTTGATTTTGCGTCAGTGGCTATCGCTTTTAAGTTGTCGCTCTTGCAGTATCGCATTTAGGTTATCCGATTAAGGTCAAACCTCTGAAAATGCCGTATAGCGCGGGAGTACACCCTATTGCTATAGGTAAGTCTGTTCAAAAAACAGGCTTACCGTACAATAATTCTCTATATCCAAACTGACCCCATAAAGGTTCTGGCAGTGCCATCTTTCGGGTCAACAAAGGTAATATCTTCAGGATCACGACGAGGGCTGGCCAATGACAGAAATATTACGGGTTCTTCAAGAAGGGTTGGTAATGCATGGACAACATTACGCTCGAAAAAAAGCACGTGGCCGGGGGCAAATTCGGCTTCGTCACGAGGATCTTCCATCCAGAGCGTCCCCATGAATCCCTGAATAACCTGACGCCGGAGGATCACCTGCTGATGGCTGAAAAACCGGAACTCTCAAAAAGTGCGTGGAACTAAAACAGGTGTGCATTACTCCACCTCATGTTGAAGAGACCAGACTGCATCAGAAAATTGCACCATAACTGAGCAAGCCGCATCCCATTGGTGCAAAAGTGTCTCCAAAAATAAATAATCCATTGATTTAACTGTGCTTTAAAAATGGCATGAATTTTTCATGTCGGGTATATGCAAGCAGGGGCAACCCTTAAGCCTTGAATCCATTAAATATCGACAGGTAATGAAGCCTGATTGTCCTAATAAGGACAATCAGGCTTTTTTATTAATGCAGAGAGCAAACATACGTGCAAACTATTGATATTGGAATTTTGCTTTCCACAGAAGGTACCTACAGCCACCTGGCGAACAGCACACTGCTTGGTGCGCGCCATGCCTTAGAGGAAATCAATGCCGATCCTGCTTATCCTTTTCAGCTGCGGGCCCGACATATCAACCCTGCGGGTGAACTCGCAGCCTACAGTGAAGCGGTGAGCACCTTTATCGCTCACGGCATCCGCCATATCTTCGGAACCATTACCTCTGCCAGTCGGAAGGAGATTATCCCGGACCTGGAGCAGCATAACCTGCTGCTGTGGTATGGCTGTCCTTACGAGGGGTTCGAGAGCTGCGAGCAGGTCGTATATCTGGGCGGTTGTCCGAACCAGACTCTGCTGCCACTCCTGCGGCTGGCGCTGGATATGTTCGGAAATCGCTCCTGGCTGATCGGCTCTAACTACGTCTGGGGCTGGGAAAGCAATCGTATCGCCCGTGAGGTAGTGGAAGGTTCCGGCGGTACGGTGGTGGGCGAAAAATATCTGCACCTGAGAAACAGCAACGTGACCGAGTTGATTGAGGCGATTCTCAGCACAGAGGTAGATTTTGTGCTCAATAACCTGGTAGGCGAAACCTCTTATGCGTTTCTGCGCGCACTGGACGAGGCCTGTCTTCGCGATCGGCGGACGTTAGCGGTGCTCAGCTGTAATTTTACCGAAGCCGAAGTCGCCGAAGTCGCGCCACTAAGGGCGGTACGTTTGCTTTCCTGCGGACCGTTTTTTGAGAGCGTCGATCTCGATTTTTGTGCGCGGCAGCACCTGCAACATGGCGCACAGCGCATCTCCCACTACTATATCGGCGGCTGGCGGGCAGTAAGGCTGTTTGCCAATAGCCTGCGCGAGGCCGGAAACAGCGAGCCGGGTGCGGTGCTGGCGGCACTGCATCGTCAGCACGACGTTGATTCTCCGGGCGCTCGCTCAGTAATGGCTCGAAACAACCACGCCTGTTTGCCCTGCTACATCGCTGAGTTGCAACAAACTTGCTTTCAGATACTGCATCGCGAACCGCTGCCGGTTATGCCCGATCCCTATCTCTCCGCGACCGAGCTACGTGAAAGCCGAACGGTTGCAGCCAGACCTGCTCTGAGGATTGTTAAATGAAAACGCTGCTGTCCCCGGATTTAGATGCTCAGCCGCTCCTGCTGGTAGACTGTGAAGCAAGGAGTCGCGAAGCGCTGGAAAAAAACCTGACGCGGATGGGTATCCGCTGGCATCACCTGACCGGAGATGAGGCTTTACCTCCTCTCACCCCCTGTGCAGTACTGGTGGAACTGGAGGCATTCGCCAGCCCGCTAACCCTGAGCCAGATCAATCTGGCGGGAATACCGGTGATCGCGCTGACCTCACATGAGGGACTTTACCAGGTACAGCGCGCGCTGGAGTTAGGGGCAACAGCGCTCCTTACCAAGCCTATTACACAGCGAGCCATCTATACCACCCTGATGATGGCAGTGGGGCTGCGTCAGCAGTTGCATGACATTCAACAGCAACAGATGCTACTGCGCCAGCGTCTGGCAGCAATGCCGCAGATTACCCAAGCTCTGGCGGCCCAGATGCAAGCGGAAAGTATTGATGAACAACAGGCATGGGTTCGCCTGCGCTCGGAATCAATGTGTACGAACCAGTCGGTGGCACAGGTGGCGCAGAAGTGGCTGCTACGAATGTCGTCCGGCAAGCGGGGAGCACAATGAATAGAGTCGGATATTTTCTGCGCCGGCCAGCCCTGCTGCTCTCGCTGCTGTTTATTCTCCTGGTGGTGATGAGCGCGCTGTTTGCCCCCTGGCTCACCCCCTTCGATCCCGATGAACAGTTTGTCGAGGGACTGAGCCTGGAAGGCGCACCGCTTTCTCCCAACAGCACTTACTGGCTGGGAACCGATCTGCTGGGACGCGATCTCTTCTCGCGTTTAATTTACGGAGCTCGTACTTCGTTACTCATCGGTGTTGTCGCCAACGGCACTGCAGTACTGATCGGCGTCCTGGTAGGGCTTAGCGCAGGTTATCTGCAGGGGCGTATCGGAGGGCTGCTGATGCGCTTTACCGATCTGATGATGGCGTTTCCCGCACTGCTGCTGGCGATTGCCCTGGCGGCGATTTTCCAGCCAAGTGTCTGGATCGTCTCCCTGGTGATCGCCATGGTGAACTGGGTGCAGATCGCCAGGGTTATCTACGCCGAAACTAGCGCGCTTAGCGCCCGCGACTTTATCGCCGTGGAACGCACCCTGGGGGCCGGAACGTTGCGTATTCTCGGCGTGCATTTAATTCCACATCTGGCGCCAACGGTGCTGGTCTGGGCCACACTAGGCATCTCCACCACAGTCCTGCTGGAAGCTACTCTATCGTTCCTCGGGGTGGGGGTACAGCCGCCAACGCCGAGTTGGGGCAACATCATCTTTGAAAGCCAGAGCTATTTTACTTCGGCTCCCTGGCTGGTGTTCTTTCCCGGCGCGGCGATTGTGCTGCTGTCGCTCTCTTTCAATATCGCTGGTGACGCCCTGCGCGACGCCCTCGATCCCGGCTTAAAAGGACGAAACTAATGCTATTTCTGGGAAAACGTCTGTTGCATGCCGGGCTGATCCTGCTTGGCGTTACGTTGATCTGCTATTTGCTGCTGTTTATGTTGCCCGCCGATCCAGCGCGCCAAATCGCCGGGCGCAGTGCCACGCCGGAAGTAGTCGAAAACATCCGCCATCAGTTGGGGTTGGATCTGCCGTTTTATCAGCAATATTGGCGTTATCTGCAGGGGCTGCTGCACGGCGATCTGGGACGCTCGTTTATTCAGCGCAGCGAAGTGAGTGAACTGGTTTCCGCCCGTATCGGGCCGTCACTGCAGCTGATGGCGGCGGGTATTCTCTGCGAGTTGGTACTGGGGATCGCCCTCGGCACCCTGGCGGCGTTAAAACGCGGCGGGCTGGCGGACCGGCTTCTGATGGCGCTCTCCTTTATCGGTGTTTCGGCGCCGCAGTTCATCGCCGCGATGCTTTTTCTCTATCTTTTCGCCGTGGTACTCAACTGGTTCCCGATGGGAGGCTATGGCGGCTTCAGCCATCTGGCGCTACCGGCGCTAACCCTCGGCCTGCTCGGCAGCGGCTGGTATTCACGCATGTTGCGCTCGTCGATGATTGAGGTGCTGCATCAGGATTTTATCCGTACCGCGCGGGCCAAAGGGCTGGGCCGAACCCGCGTACTGCTGCGTCACGTGCTGCCGAATGCCGTGCTGCCGCTAATTCCGATGATAGGCATTGATATCGGCATTTTTATGGGCGGACTGGTGGTAGTCGAATCGGTCTTTGGCTGGCCGGGTATCGGTCAGCTGGCCTGGCAGGCGATTCAACAGGTGGATATCCCGGTGATTGTCGGGGTAACCACCGTGTCAGCGGTTGCCATTGTTGGCGGCAACCTTATTGCGGATCTGGTGCTGCCGTGGGTCGATCCGCGCATTGATGTCAAAAAGTAGCAGGGGAAGATGATGAAAAATGCGTTATTGACAATGGCGGTGGCCGCGGCCTGTTTCTCTTATGGCGCGCAGGCTGACGAGAAGACCGGCGGCGATATCGTGGTGACCTACCAGAACGACGTGGCGACCCTCGATCCGGCCATTGGCTATGACTGGCAAAACTGGTCGATGATCAAAAGCCTGTTCGACGGCCTGATGGACTATCGTCCCGGCACCACCGAGTTGGTGAACGACCTGGCGGAGAGCTACGCCATTTCCGAGGACGGCAAGGTCTACACCTTTGTGCTACGCAAAGGGGTGAAATTCCACAACGGCCGCGAGGTCACGGCGGCGGACGTGAAATATTCTCTGGAACGCACAGTCAACCCGAAAACCCAAAGTCCGGGCGCCGGGTTCTTCAGTCCCATCGCGGGCTATGACGAGGAGGCCAGCGGTAAAAGCACGACCCTGAGCGGTATCGAGGTCGTCGACGATCATACGGTAAAAATCACTCTGAAAGAGCCCAACGCCACCTTCCTGCATGTGCTGGCGCTGAACTTTGCCTCGGTGGTTCCCCGTGAGGAGGTGGAGAAATGGGGCGCCGACTTCGGCAAGCATCCGGTCGGCAGCGGCGCGTTTGAGCTCCAGGAGTGGAAGCTGGGCCAGGAGCTGATCTTCCGCAAAAACCCGAACTACTTTAAAGCCGGCGTGCCGCGGCTGGATCACATAAAGTTCGAAATGGGACAGGATCCCTCGGTCGCTCTGCTGCGGCTGGAAAAAGGCGAAGTGGATATTGCCGGCGACGGCGTACCGCCCGCACAGTTTCTGTCGTTTAAAAACAACCCGGCCTATAAGGGCCTGATGGTCACCGGCGACCAGTTGCAGACCGGCTACGTGACGATGAAAACCACGCTGCCGCCTTTCGATAATCTCAAAGTCCGCCAGGCGGTGAACATGGCGGTCAACAAAGATCGCATCATGCGCATCATTAATGGACGCGCGGCGCCGGCCAACCAGCCACTGCCACCCGCCATGCCCGGTTATGACAAGGCATATCAGGGTTTCAGCTACGACCCGGCAAAAGCGAAGCAACTGCTCAGCGAAGCGGGTTTCCCCAACGGTTTTGCTACCGAACTGTACGTGATGAATACCGATCCGCAGCCGCGTATCGCCCAGTCTATCCAGCAGGATCTGGCCAAAGTGGGCATCCACGCCAGCATCAAATCCCTGGCGCAGGCGAATGTGATTGCGGCGGGCGGCTCCGCCAGCCAAGCGCCGATGGTCTGGTCCGGCGGCATGGCGTGGATCGCCGATTTCCCGGATCCCTCCAACTTCTATGGCCCGATCCTCGGCTGCGCCGGGGCGGTAGAGGGCGGCTGGAACTGGGCGCGCTACTGCAACAAAGCGCTGGACGCGCAGGCGGCCGCGGCGGACAGCATGGTGAAACCCGACCAGCAGGACGCGCGCATTGAAGCCTGGCGCAAAATCTTCATCACTGCAATGGATGACGCGCCCTGGGTGCCGGTATTCAACGAGAAGCGCTACACCGTACATTCCGCACGCATGGGGGGCGAGGACGCGCTGTATGTCGATCCAGTGCATGTACCAGTCAACTACGACTATATCGGACTGAAATAATTTGATGGCGCCGGGACGGCGCCGCTGCTTAAAGGAGAGTCAGGATGTGCCAAAATTGTCTGGTGAAGACCATTCATCATGCTCAACATCATTTCGGCTGGGATAACAGCCTGAGCCCGGTCCTGCACGTAGCTTCCGGCAGCCAACTGGAGTTTCACTGCCTGGATGCGGCTAACGGCTGGTTCAACGCCGGTTCTACCGCAGCGGATATCCCAACGCTGCCGTTTGATAAGCTCAACCCGGTCAGTGGCCCGGTCTATGTGGAAGGCGCTCAGCCGGGCGATGCGCTAAAGGTGACGCTGGAATCCTTTCGTCCCAGCGGCTTTGGCTGGACTGCGAATATCCCGGGCTTCGGCCTGCTGGCCGATCAGTTTTCTGATCCGGCGCTGACGCTGTGGCAATATGACCGCCAGGGCTTAACCCCCTGCGCCTTTGGCCGATATGGCCGCGTACCGCTGAAACCCTTCGCCGGTACCCTCGGCGTCGCTCCCGCCGCCGCGGGCCATCATTCGGTGGTGCCGCCGCGCCGCGTGGGCGGCAATCTGGATATTCGCGATCTGGCCGCTGGCTGCACATTATGGCTACCGGTGGAAGTAGAAGGCGCGTTGTTTTCTATTGGTGACACCCACGCCGCGCAGGGCGATGGTGAAGTCTGCGGCACGGCGATTGAAAGCGCGATGGACGTGGTGGTGAAGCTGGAAGTGGTTAAAGATATGCCGCTGAAAACGCCGCGTTTCGCCACCCCTGGCCCAGTGACCCAACATCTGGATCGGCACGGCTACAGCGCCTTCACCGGCATTGGCCCTGACCTGATGACCGCCGCCCGCGACGCGGTAAGCTATACCATCGATGCGCTGTGCCGCGAACAAGGGATGTCGGCGGAAGAGGCCTATATGCTCTGCTCCGTGTGCGGCGATCTGCGCATCAGCGAAATCGTCGATCGGCCTAACTGGGTGGTGTCGTTCTATTTTCCCAACAGCGTGTTTAATTAGGAGCGTTATGTCAGCAGTCCTATTTCCGGCGCCGCTGCTCTCGGTCGAGCGCCTGTCGATCCAGTTTGGTACACAGCGGGTGGTGGATGACGTCAGCTTTGCGCTCTGGCCGGGAAAAACTCTGTGCATTGCCGGCGAGTCGGGCAGCGGTAAATCGCTGACTTCGCTGGCGATCATGGGTTTGCTTCCGGAGGAGGCACAGATTCCAGGCGGCGCGATTATTTTTGATAACCAGGATTTGCTCAGCCTGCCGGAGCGGCAAATGCAGCTGCTGCGCGGCAAGTCGGTTGCCATGATTTTTCAGGAACCGATGACCTCGCTCAATCCGCTGATGACGGTGGGCCAGCAGCTGGAAGAGACGCTGCAACGCCACGAAGTGCTGGGCCGCCGTGAACGGCGCAGCCGGGTCAGCACGATGCTGGACGCGGTCAAAATCAGTCATGTGGAGAAGCGCCTGCAACAGTATCCGCACGAGCTTTCCGGCGGTATGCGCCAGCGGGTGATGATCGCCATGGCAATGCTGTGCCAGCCACAGGTGCTGATTGCCGATGAGCCGACCACGGCCCTCGACGTCACTATTCAGGCGCAGATCCTCGAGTTGATGCGCGAACTGCAGCAGGCGTTTTCCACCAGCCTGCTGTTGATCACCCACGATATGGGAGTGGTGGCAGAAATGGCCGATGATGTGCTGGTCATGAGTCACGGCAAAATCATGGAGCAGGCTCCGGCAAAAACGCTGTTTACCTCGCCGCAGGCGGCTTATACCCGCCAGCTGTTGCAGGCGGTACCGGTGCTGGGCCAGGCGCCCGCGCTGGCGCCGGTCGAGGCGACGCGACCGTTGCTCAGCGTCCGCGACCTCAGCGTGCGCTTTCCGGTGCGCGGCGACGGCCTGCGCGTGCGTCGCGAAGTCCATGCCGTCGATGGCGTCAGCTTCGATCTTTTCCCCGGCGAGACGTTGGGCATCGTCGGTGAAAGCGGCTGCGGTAAATCGACGACGGCAAAAGCGCTGATGAATATGGTGCCATTTAGCGGCAGCGCGCAGCTTAACGGACAGGAGCTGCACGGCCTGAAGGACGAGGCGTTAAGAGCGGTACGCCGCGATTTGCAGATGGTGTTTCAGGATCCCTGGGCGGCGCTCAATCCGCGCAAAACTATTTTCGACCTGGTTGGGGAGCCGCTGCTGATTCATGAGCAGATGCCCGCAGTACAGCGCACGGAGCGGGTGGCGCAGCTATTGCAGCAGGTCGGCCTGCCAGCGGAAGCGATGCGGCGTTATCCGCACCAGTTTTCCGGCGGCCAGCGCCAGCGCATTTGCATTGCCCGCGCGCTGGCGCTGAACCCGAAAGTGATCATCGCCGATGAATCGGTTTCCGCGCTGGATGTTTCAGTACAGGCGCAGGTGCTGACGCTGCTGGAAGATTTGCGTCAGCGCTATCGGCTCAGCTATCTGTTTATTTCCCATGATATGGCGGTGGTGGAGCGCATCTGCCACCGGGTAGCGGTGATGTTTGGCGGCCAGCTCGTGGAGATCGGCCCACGAGATCGAGTGTTGCACCATCCGCAGCATCCTTATACTCAGCACTTGCTCAGCGCCGTTCCTATACCTGACGTTCAGCAAAGACGGCAACCCCGAGCCACCAGCGCAATGCCGATAAGACCAGAACCGATCAAACCCATCGGCTATCAGAGAGTACCGCAGCGCTTTACCGATTTTGGCGACGGGCACCTCGTCGCCTGCTGAACAAAAAAGCATTCAAACCGGCGGATTTCCGCCGGTGGCAACACTGTTGCCACACAACTCGACGAGAGGCCATTAAACTGGAAAAGTTAGCACATAGCAGGACATAGAGCCGGTCTAAAATGCCCTAAATGCAACGTACCGTATCTTTTATTGTTAGACAAAACCGGAGGTAAACATGCTTAAACCGTCTTCTCCCTAGTGGTGTGATCTCACCACGCGGGAATTCAGTAAACTGGATATGGCGAATATCGTCGCCGTACTACCTATTTGCGCCGTAGAACAACACGGAGCTCATCTGCCGGTTCGGGTGTTTGCTGCCATTAATGTGAAGTGGTTTACTGATTTAGTGTATGATGGTGTTTTTGAGGTGCTCCAGTGGCTTCTGTTTCTATCAGCTGTCCCTCCTGTTCAGCTACTGACGGGGTGGTGCGTAACGGCAAAAGCACTGCCGGACATCAGCGCTATCTCTGCTCTCACTGCCGTAAAACATGGCAACTGCAGTTCACTTACACCGCTTCTCAACCCGGTACGCACCAGAAAATCATTGATATGGCCATGAATGGTGTTGGATGCCGGGCAACCGCCCGCATTATGGGCGTTGGCCTCAACACGATTTTACGTCACTTAAAAACTCAGGCCGCAGTCGGTAACCTCGCGCATACAGCCGGGCAGTGACGTCATCGTCTGCGCGGAAATGGACGAACAGTGGGGCTATGTCGGGGCTAAATCGCGCCAGCGCTGGCTGTTTTACGCGTATGACAGGCTCCGGAAGACGGTTTGCGCACGTATTCGGTGAACGCACTATGGCGACGCTGGGGCGTCTTATGAGCCTGCTGTCACCCTTTGACGTGGTGATATGGATGACGGATGGCTGGCCGCTGTATGAATCCCGCCTGAAGGGAAAGCTGCACGTAATCAGCAAGCGATATACGCAGCGAATTGAGCGGCATAACCTGAATCTGAGGCAGCATCTGGCACGGCTGGGACGGAAGTCGCTGTCGCTCTCAAAATCGGTGGAGCTGCATGACAAAGTCATCGGGCATTATCTGAACATAAAACACTATCAATAAGTTGGAGTCATTACCCTTTTTTCAACTTCTGATGGATGCGAGTGATTGAACTCATACATTAATGTTTTCCCACGAAGTCTTTTTTCAGGTAAGCCTTCGCACATATCGGTAAATAGCTTGCCTGCTTTTATTTTTTCTGTCATCGACATGTTCATTTTTAACATTCCGTCCTGATAAGTTGGTCGGATAAGGCGTTCGCGCCATATCCGACATTAATTTCTTAAGCGACTTCATTCACCTTGCGACGCAGCAGGGAAAGTGGGCCGGGGCCGCTAAGCGTGAACACGGAAATTAAGGTGAAGCCCAGCGCCACCAGACCCAGCACCAGGTAAGCGCCCTGGAAACCGATGCTTTCATACATATTGCCCGCCAGAATAGACATAAAAATCATCGCCAGTTGCTTAAAGAAGCAGAAACAGACCAGATAAATCGTCGCTGAAAAACGCACTTCAAACTGGCTGGTAATATATTTAAAGCAGCCCACCAGCAGGAACGGTACTTCAAACATATGCAGCGTTTTCAGAATAACCACTTCCAGTGCTGAGGTAGCGAACGATGAGCCAATAATACGTACTGACATAATAGTGCCAGCCAGCAGCAGGGCGTTTTTCCCACCGATGCGATTAATGATCAGTGGCGCAAAAAACATAATCGAGGCGTTAAGTAATTCGCCCATTGTCGTTACGTAGCCAAATACCCGCGTACCCTGTTCACCGGTAGCAAAGAACGAAGTAAAGAAATTAGCAAACTGTTGGTCAAAAACATCGTAGGTGCAGGAAACGCCAATAACATACAGTGACAAAAACCACAGTTTTGGCTGTCTGAACAGTTCCAGCGCCAGCTTAAGGCTAAATGCCGAATGGTTGGCACCTACCGCATTGGCAACCGTGGCAGAAGAGGGCGCATCCGTTTTGGCGAAAAAGAGTAAAACGGCGAGGATGAATGCACAGCCAGAACCCAGCCAGAAAACAAACTGATTATTGATGGTGAACATGATGCCGACAATCGAGGCACACAGCGCCCAGCCAACACAGCCAAACATCCGCGCGCGACCAAATTCGAAATTACTGCGACGGCTGACTTTCTCGATAAATGCCTCTACTGCTGGCGCACCGGCGTTAAAACAAAAGCCTAGATAAATACCACCAACAATCGATCCTACTAAAATGTTGTATTGTAACAGTGGCCCGAAGATAAAAATAAAGAACGGCGCAAACATCACTAACATGCCGGTAATAATCCACAGCAGGTATTTGCGCAGCCCGAGTTTGTCAGAAAGCAGACCAAACAGCGGTTGGAATAATAGCGAGAACAGAGAAATAACGGCAAAAATAATACCCGTATCACTTTTGCTGATATGGTTGATGTCATGTAGCCAAATCGGGAAAAACGGGAAGTAGGCTCCCATGATAAAAAAGTAAAAGAAAAAGAATAAACCGAACATCCAAAAGTTTGTGTTTTTTAAATAGTACATAATGGATTTCCTTACGCGAAATACGGGCAGACATGGCCTGCCCGGTTATTATTATTTTTGACACCAGAGCAACTGGTAATGGTAGCTACCGGCGCTAAGCTGGAATTCCGCCGACACTGACGGGCTCCAGGAGTCGTCGCCACCAATCCCCATATGGAAACCGTCGATATTCAGCCATGTGCCTTCTTCCGCGTGCAGCAGATGGCGATGGCTGGTTTCCATCAGTTGCTGTTGACTGTAGCGGCTGATGTTGAACTGGAAGTCGCCGCGCCACTGGTGTGGGCCATAATTCAATTCGCGCGTCCCGCAGCGCAGACCGTTTTCGCTCGGGAAGACGTACGGGGTATACATGTCTGACAATGGCAGATCCCAGCGGTCAAAACAGGCCGCAGTAAGGCGGTCGGGATAGTTTTCTTGCGGCCCTAATCCGAGCCAGTTTACCCGCTCTGCTACCTGCGCCAGCTGGCAGGTCAGGCCAATCCGCGCCGGATGTGGCGTATTGCTCGCCACTTCAACATCAACGGTAATCGCCATTTGACCACTTCCATCAATCCGGTAGGTTTTCCGGCTGATAAATAAGGTTTTCCCCTGATGCTGCCACGCGTGGACCGTGGTAATCAGCACCGCGTCGGCAAGTGTATCTGCCGTGCACTGCAACAACGCTGCTTCGGCCTGGTAATGGCCCGCCGCCTTCCAGCGTTCGACCCAGGCGTTAGGGTCAATGCGGGTCGTTTCACTTACGCCAATGTCATTATCCAGCGGTGCACGGGTGAATTGATCGCGCAGCGGCGTCAGCAGTTGTTTTTCATCGCCGATCCACATTTGTGAAAGAAGACCTGACAACCGGTTAAATTGCCAACGCTTATTACCAAGTTCGATGCAAAAATCCGTTTCGCTGGTGGTCAGTTGCGGGATGGCGTGGGGCGCGGAGGGTTGTGTCACGCTGAGGTTTTCCGCCAGACGCCATTGCTGCCAGGCGCTGATGTGCCCGGCTGCTGACCATGTGGTCGCGTTCGGTTGCACTACGTGAACCGTTAGCCAGAGTTGCCCGGTGCTCTCCGGCTGCGGTAGTTCAGGCAGTTCAATCAACTGTTTTCCTTGTGGAGCGACATCCAGAGGCACTTCACCGCTTGTCAGCAGCTTGCCATCCAGCGCCACCATCCAGCGCAGGAGCTCGTTATCGCTATGACGGAACAGGTATTCGCTGGTCACTTCGATGGTTTGCCCGGATAAACGGAACTGGAAAAACTGCTGCTGGTGTTTTGCTTCTGTCAGCGCTGGATGCGGCGTGCGGTCTGCAAAGACCAGACCGTTCATGCAGAACTGGCGATCGTTCGGCGTATCGCCAAAATCACCGCCGTAAGCCGACCACGGGTTGCCGTTTTCATCATATTTAATCAGCGATTGATCGACCCAGTCCCAGACGAAGCCGCCCTGTAAACGGGGGTATTGACGAAACGCCTGCCAGTATTTAGCGAAGCCACCAAGACTGTTACCCATTGCGTGGGCATATTCGCAAAGGATCAGCGGACGCAGTTCTCCAGGCAGCGAAAGCCATTTTTTGATGGACCATTTCGGCACAGCCGGGAAGGGCTGGTCTTCATCCACACGCGCGTACATCGGGCAAATAATATCGGTTGCGGAGGTGTCGGCTCCGCCGCCTTCATACTGTACCGGGCGGGAAGGATCGACAGATTTAATCCAGCGATAGAGCGCATCGTGATTAGCACCGTGGCCTGATTCATTCCCCAGCGACCAGATGATCACACTCGGGTGATTACGATCGCGCTGCACCATTCGCGTTACGCGTTCGCTCATCGCGGGTAGCCAGAGCGGATCATCGGTCAGACGATTCATTGGCACCATGCCGTGGGTTTCAATATTGGCTTCATCCACCACGTACAGGCCGTAGCGGTCGCACAACGTGTACCACAGCGGATGATTCGGATAATGCGAACAGCGCACGGCGTTAAAGTTGTTCTGCTTCATCAGCAGGATATCCTGCACCATCGTCTGCTCATCCATGACCTGACCATGCAGAGGATGATGCTCGTGACGGTTAACACCGCGAATCAACAACGGCTTGCCGTTCAGCAGCAGCAGGCCATTTTCAATCCGCACCTCGCGGAAACCGACATCGCAGGCTTCTGCTTCAATCAGCATGCCGTCGGCGGTGTGCAGTTCAATCACCGCACGGTAGAGATTCGGGATTTCGGCGCTCCACAGCGCCGGGTTTTCGACGTTCAGACGTAGCGTGACGCGATTGGCATAACCGCCACGCTCATCGATAATTTCACCGCCGAAAGGCGCGGTGCCGCTGGCGACCTGTGTTTCACCCTGCCACAAAGAAACCGTCACCCTCAGCTCATCGCGCAGCACGCCGTACATCTGAACTTTTGCCTCCAGTACAGCGCGGCTGAAATCATCATTAAAGTGAGTAACAACATGGAAATCGCTGATTTGTGTGGTCGGTTTGTGCAGCAACGAGACGTCACGGAAAATGCCGCTCATCCGCCACATATCCTGATCTTCCAGATAATTGCCGTTACTCCAGCGCAGCACCATCACCGCGAGGCGGTTTTCTCCGGCGTGTAAAAATGCGCTCAGGTCAAATTCAGACGGCAAACGACTGTCCTGTCCGTAACCGACCCAGCGCCCGTTGCACCACAAATGAAACGCCGAGTTAACACCATCAAAAATAATTCGCGTCTGGCCTTCCTGTAGCCAGCTTTCATCAATATTAAATGTGAGCGAGTAACAACCCGTCGGATTCTCCGTGGGAACATACGGCGGATTGACCGCAATGGGATAGGTCACGTTGGTGTAGATAGGCGCATCGTAACCGTGCATCTGCCAGTTTGAGGGGACGATGACAGTATCGGCGTCAGGAAGATCGCGCTCCAGCCAGCTTTCTGGTACCGCTTCTGGTGCCGGAAACCAGGCAAAGCGCCATTCACCATTCAGGCTGCGCGACTCTTGGGAAGGGCGATCGGTGCGAGCCTCTTCGCTATTACGCCAGCTGGCGAAAGGGGGATGTGCCGCAAGGCGATTAAGTTGGGTAACGCCAGGGTTTTCCCAGTCACGACGTTGTAATACGACGGCCAGTGAATCCGTAATCATTGTCATAGTTGTATCCTGCGTGAATTGTTATCCGCTCACATTTTCGCATAACATACGAGCCGGACACATAGAGTGTAAAGCCTGGGGTGCCTAATGAGTGAGCTGACTCACATTAATTGCGTTGCGCTCACTGCCCGCTTTCAAGTCGGGAAACTTGTCGTGCCAGCTGCATTAAGGAATCTGCCAACGTGCGGGGAGAGGTGGTTTGCGTATTGGGCGGTAGGGTGGTTTTTCTTTTCACCAGTGAGACGGGCAACAGCTGATTGCTCTTCACCGCCTGGCCCTGAGAGAGTTTCAGCAAGCGGTCCACGCTAGTTTTCCCCAGCAGGCGAAAATCCTGTTTGATGGTGGTTAACGGCGGGATATAACACGAGCTGTCTTCGGTATCGTCGTATCCCACTACCGAGATATCCGCACCAACGCGCAGCCCGGACTCGGTAATAGCGCGCATTGCGCCCAGCGCCATCTGATCGTTGGCAACCAGCATCGCAGTGGGAACGATGCCCTCATTCAGCATTTGCATAGTTTGTTGAAAACCGGACATGGCACTCCAGTCGCCTTCCCGTTCCGCTATCGGATGAATTTGATTGCGTGTGAGATATTTATGCCAGTCCGCCAGACGCAGACGCGCCGAGACAGAACTTAATGGACCGGCTAACAACGCGATTTGCTGGTGACCCAATGCGATCAGATGCTCCACGCCCAGTCGCGTACCGTCTTCATGGGAAAAAATAATACTGTTGATGGGAGTCTGGTCAGAGACATCAAGAAATAGGGCCGGAACATTAGCGCAGGCAGCTTCCATAGCAATGGCATCCTCGTCATCCAGCGGATAGTTAATGATCAGACCACTGACGCGTTGCGCGAGAAGGTTATGTACCGCCGCTTTACAGGCTTCGACGCTGCTTCGTTCTACCATCGACACCACCACGCTGGCACCCAGTTGATCGGCGCGAGATTTAATCGCCGCGACAATTTGCGACGGCGCGTGCAGGGCCAGACTGGAGGTAGCAACGCCAATCAGCAACGACTGTTTGCCCGCCAGTTGTTGTGCCACGCGGTTGGGAATGTAGTTCAGCTGCGCCATCGCCGCTTCCACCTTTTCCCGCGTTTTCGCAGAGACGTGGCTGGCCTGGTTCACCACGCGGGAAACGGTCTGATAAGAGACACCGGCATACTCTGCGACATCGTATAGCGTTACTGGTTTCACATTTACCACCCTGAATTGACTCTCTTCGGGTGCTATCATGCCATACCACGAAATGTTTTGCGCCATTCGGAGGGGGCACGCCGAAGTGAGATTCAAAATGCCGACGTCAGTTCACTGGTGGGTAATGATACCAACGTGTTGATTTCGTATTTTCACTGACACCAGGATCATCCTGATGTTACAAGGATTGAATGACTACAGATTAAAATAGTCATCAACAGGTTGACAGCATTACCGACTGACCTTATCCATAGCGGTAACCTGACCGTTAACGAAATTAACCGGTCAGCCGGATTTCTCATCAACAGTTTTGATTTGCCGGGCATTGGTATATTCATGGGCATCAGCGCCCGCTTTCCGCGTATTTTTCGATTTGCACTGCCGGGGGCACTGGCGGGTATCGCGTTCCGCACACTTTTACATTTATTTATCTGGTGACTGACCTTTTTAAGGAGACAGAATGAAAGCCGTTGGTTTCTGGCAACCCGGGGAAAGTACATCCGTTATTGAAGATTTGTCGCTTCCCCACCCATCCATGCCCAAGGGGCGTGATCTTTTGATCAGAGTCAGGGCGGTCGCGGTTAACCCACGGGACCTGAAAAGCCGGCGAAACATCAGTCCCTCTGCAGGCAATCCGGTAGTTATGGGATACGACGCTTCCGGTGTTGTTGAAGCAACCGGACCAGATGTGACGCTGTTCAGGCCAGGTGACCACGTTTTCTATGCCGGTGTGCTCGATCGCCAGGGAGCCAACGCAGAGTTTCAGCTGGTTGACGAACGCATTACGGGGATAAAGCCGGCAGCACTAAGTTTTGAAGCTGCAGCGTCGGTTCCTCTGACCGGTCTGACAGCCTGGGAAATGTTATTTGATCGTCTGCAGTTGTCAGTGAACGGAGATGCTGATCAGACCCTGTTGATGCTTGGCGGTGCGGGCGGAGTCCCTTGTATGGCTATACAGCTTGCCCGCACTCTGAGTCGGGTGAACATCATCGGGACTGCCTCCCGGCAGGAGAGTGTCAGAGCGGTTCGCGGGTTTGGTGCGCATTATGTCCTGGATCATTCATGTGCGCTTGCGCCACAGGTTGCCAGTATTGCTGGGCTTCCTCCCGTTACCCGGATTTTCTCAACGTACACCACGCCATCTGCCTGGGAAAATATGGCCGAAATTATTGCCCCACAAGGCCGTATCGGACTCATCGACGACCCTGAACCACTGGATCTGCGTTTGATCAAATTTAAGAGCGTTTCTGTTCACTGGGAGGCAATGTTTACCCGCCCCATGCATGCTACTGCGGACATGTCTAAACAGCATGATATTCTTAACAAACTCTCATGCATGCTGGATTCCGGTAAGCTCAAACCTCCGTTGCTGGCAGAGTATGGCAGGCTGAATGCTAAAGCACTTCGCCGGGCTCATGAGGACATGGAAAATAAAAATGTGAACGGGAAAATTGTTTTTTCAGGGTTCTGATGAACAGGCCTGTCAGAGTAAAAAAAGATTCGGGTTCAGCACAATGCTGAATTCTGTCTGGCTATAGAGTAAGAATCGTACCGGAATTGAGCATTTACCCTCAGTACCTGCGGATGAAAAAGCAGTCTGCCCTGACATACTGAACAATCCCTTCTCATAAGATGCCTCTCTTTTGCTGTTTAAAGAGCTGAGCAGTCCGGGCGGAGACTGACCTCGTTCCGCTTTCCAAGCGACCCCCTTGTTGAAAGTGCGACAAAAGAGATAGGGCGAATGACTATACTTCGCTCATAGCTGCCCGTCATGCCAGCTCAAAAAACAGGCTTAACGAATGGAAGGGACTTCCCCTAGATATGCGCCTGATTAACTTTCGTGCAATCATAGGATAAACATTGACCCAGAGGGATTCGTTATGACCATCACCACTGTCGGTATCGATCTTGCTAAAAATGTGTTTGCTGTTCACTGCATTGACCAAAATGGTAAAGCTGTTCTGGTTAAACCCAAGGTGTCGCGTGCAGCACTTTCTGAACTCATCGCAGGTTTACCTCCCTGTGTCATTGGAATGGAAGCCTGCTCGGGTGCCCACTATTGGGCAAGATTATTCAGGCAGTATGGCCATGATGTCCGGTTGATGGCTCCGAAATTTGTCTCACCCTATCGCATGGCGGGTAAGACCGGGAAAAATGATGCAGCTGATGCAATAGCTATTTGTGAGGCAGTGCAGCGGCCGCATATGCGCTTTGTACCAGTCAAAGACGAAAGCCAGCAGGCAATGCAATGCTTACATCGGACAAGACAGGGATTTATCCAGGAAAGAACAGCAACGTATAACCGTCTTCGGGGCCTGATATCTGAATTCGGGGTTATTGCCCCACAAAGCACTGATGCTCTGCGTCATGTTGTTTCTGACCAGAAGGAAACTCTGCCAGTACAGGTTAGGCTGTGCATTGATGATCTATTGACACATGTCACTAATATTGAAGAGAAAATCGCCGAATATGACAGGGTATTATCTCGTGTGGCCAAAACAGATCATCGCAGCCAGCAGTTAATGGAACTGAAAGGTGTTGGGCCCACCACAGCGAGTGCGCTGGTCGCCAGTATTGGCAATGCCCATGATTTTAAGAACGGGCGCCAACTGGCAGCCTGGTTGGGGCTAACGCCATCACAATACAGTAGTGGCGGAAAATCAAAGCTTGGCAGGATAACAAAAGCGGGTGATGCCTATCTGCGAACCCTACTGGTCCAGGGAGCCCGTTCTGTAATGGTAGGGGCAGAGAATAGAACGGACCCGTTTAGCCGTTGGGTCTGCTCGTTGATTGGTAGGCGGGGATACTGGCGTGCTGTCGTTGCAATCGCCGCCAAGAATGCGAGGTTGTGCTGGGCATCATTACATTACGGCGATGACTTCAGACTGTATTCAACAACATGAAAAATTTAACTGAGTAGTAACTGAACTGTAAATTGTTGATGGTAAAGGGTTAGACCCCCGTGAGAAGTATCTGCATATCCTACTGGATATCACTATCCGATTAACGAAGGAGGATCTCACGAGCGTCTTTCATCAGGGTCCGAATCACTAGCGATTCAGCATGACCGTTTATAGTAGCGCAGTCTTATCCCTTGCCTTTCATTGATGAACAGACAGAAATTAAAAACCGGCGTTGACTGTTCGGGGAAGCCCTTATAGTAGGATATTTAATGAGATGGTCACTCCCTCCTTCCCGGTACTATGCTGAGGACAGGCTTTCATTCGGAGAACTATCATGGAAAACATTGCGCTCATTGGTATCGATCTGGGTAAAAACTCTTTCCATATTCATTGCCAGGATCGTCGCGGGAAGGCTGTTTACCGTAAAAAATTTACCCGGCCAAAGTTGATCGAATTTTTGGCGACATGCCCCGCTACAACCATCGCAATGGAAGCCTGTGGCGGTTCTCACTTTATGGCACGCAAGTTGGAAGAGTTGGGGCATTCCCCAAAGCTGATATCACCACAATTTGTCCGCCCGTTCGTTAAAAGCAATAAAAACGACTTTGTCGACGCCGAAGCTATTTGTGAAGCTGCATCGCGTCCGTCTATGCGTTTTGTGCAGCCCAGAACGGAATCTCAGCAGGCAATGCGGGCTCTGCATCGTGTCCGTGAATCCCTGGTTCAGGATAAGGTAAAAACAACCAATCAAATGCATGCTTTTCTGCTGGAATTTGGCATTAGCGTTCCCCGAGGAGCTGCCGTTATTAGCCGACTGAGTACCATTCTTGAGGATAATAGTTTGCCTCTTTACCTCAGCCAGTTATTGCTGAAATTACAACAGCATTATCACTATCTTGTTGAGCAGATTAAAGATTTGGAATCCCAGTTGAAACGAAAGTTGGACGAAGATGAGGTTGGACAGCGCTTGCTGAGCATTCCCTGCGTCGGAACACTGACAGCGAGTACTATTTCAACTGAGATTGGCGACGGGAAGCAGTACGCCAGCAGCCGTGACTTTGCGGCGGCAACAGGGCTTGTACCTCGGCAGTACAGCACGGGAGGTAGGACGACATTGCTGGGAATTAGTAAGCGAGGTAATAAAAAGATCCGAACTTTGTTGGTTCAATGTGCCAGGGTATTCATACAAAAACTGGAACACCAGTCTGGCAAATTGGCCGATTGGGTCAGGGATTTACTGTGCCGGAAAAGCAACTTTGTCGTCACTTGTGCTCTGGCAAACAAGCTGGCCAGAATAGCCTGGGCCCTAACGGCACGACAGCAAACTTATGTAGCATAACGGCAGAAATACACCGGTTTAAAGAATTACTGATCTGGTTTTGCGAATACTGATATTGATGATACTAACGGCCCACCGGCCTGTTGAGGAACCTGTAAAACGGAAAGGCTCATTGAAGCCGTATATTTTCTGGAGGTTCATCAGGCGCGGAACTCATCAAGGCGCGGGAATAAAATCCCATTCAGACGCCGGATAGATTCAAGCAAGCCAACTTGTCGTCAAAATCGGTGTTGCAAAAACGGGAGTGACCATAGATTCGTTTTCCAAGCGGCCCCCTACACTGATGGTCCGACAGGGGGTTTCAGGAAAGGACAATTAGTAATGGTTTTTACATCACGGCCTGGCCCCCTGGTGACCTTCAGGGGGAGTGTCCTCTGTTAGACATCCTCCTAATTCAAGGAGCTTATTTCCTTAGGACTTTAAAGTTGACTCTTCTGACGGCAGGTTTAAGTGACTAATCGAAACCTACTGAAAAATGGTGTTTCGGTGGATCAGATGCGTGCTCTGCTCCTTCAACTCAAAAAAAGTTCGATTTATTCACCAAAGCCTTTTTTGATCTCAAAATATTTAATAAATCACGAAGGTGATTACAGAAATAACAGTTTTCCCGGATGTCCGGGAAAACTGTGGGGTAGAGTCAGGCAATCAGGCAATTAATATGGCGCGAATATCATTCACGTTGGTGAGGGTGGGACCGGTTATCACCAGGTCGCCAATGGAGTGGAAATAACTGTAGCTGTCATGTTCATCCAAATACATGGCGGCATTCAGACCATTCAGTTTCCCGAGTGTCAGTGTGTCCGGTGAGATCATGGCACCGGCTGCATCTTCCGTACCATCGATACCGTCAGTGTCTCCGGCAATCGCCCAGATACCGGCTTCTCCCTGTAAGGCACAGGCCAGACTGAGCAGAAATTCAGTATTACGCCCGCCTTTACCTGCGCGGCCATTGGTCACCGTGACGGTGGTTTCCCCTCCTGACAGCAACACCGCTGGCCCTTTAACGGGATGACCATACTGTTTCACCGATCGGGCAATCCCCGCCATCACGACAGCAACCTGGCGGCTCTCACCTTCGATAGCATCACCGAGGATCAACGGCGTTAAGCCATGTTGCCGCACGGCTGCTGCTGCGGCGGCAAGGGCTAATGCCGGGGTAGCAATCAGTTTAGTTTCAGCATCTCCAGGCTGCGGTTGTCCTTGCTGAGGATGAGTCAGCACATAACGCACCGGCTCTGCGACGGGAATGCCATAGCGTTCCAGCACTTTCAGCGCATCCCCCGGAGTACTGTTATCGGCAACCGTTGGACCTGACGCCACGTCGGTTGGGTTGTCGCCCGGAACATCGCTGATAATCAGAGAAACCAGCCGTGCCGGTTGTGCCAGCAGCGCCAGTTTGCCCCCTTTAACCGCTGACAGATGGCGGCGCACCAGATTCATCTCCCTGATATTGGCCCCGCTGTGCAACAACGCGCGGGTAATCGCCTGCTTATCGGCCAGGGTCAGCCCCGGTGCAGGAAGTGCCATCAGCGCCGAACCACCACCGGAAATCAACGCCAGCACCAGATCATCCGGGGTCAGTCCACGCAACGACTCCACGATCAACATCGCGGCGATTTCGCTCATGGCATCGGACACCGGATGAGCCGCTTCCAGAATACGAATACGACCGGCAGGGACGGCGTGACCATAGCGAGTTACCACGACACCGCTGACATCCACATCCGGCCAGGCCGCGTCTACCGCTGCGGCCATCGCGGCAGAGGCTTTACCCGCGCCAATCACTACACAACGACCTTTCGGTTTTTCAGGTAGTGCCGGGGGTATGACAGGCCCGGGACGGGCACTGTCAACAGCACGCTGAAAGATATTTTGCAGAATCTCTGCGGCCTGTTCATTTCTCATCGTTATGCCGTCTCAGCTACGGTTGCCTTCGAGGTGATAAATTCAACCACGGCGTTGGTCACATCCGCGGTTTTTGCCGTACCGCCGATGTCCGGCGTCAGAAGGCACTGTTGCAAAGTTAGCGATGAGGCAGCCTTTTGTCTTATTCAAAGGCCTTACATTTCAAAAACTCTGCTTACCAGGCGCATTTCGCCCAGGGGATCACCATAATAAAATGCTGAGGCCTGGCCTTTGCGTAGTGCACGCATCACCTCAATACCTTTGATGGTGGCGTAAGCCGTCTTCATGGATTTAAATCCCAGCGTGGCGTTGATTATCCGTTTCAGTTTGCCATGATCGCATTCAATCACGTTGTTCCGGTACTTAATCTGTCGGTGTTCAACGTCAGACGGGCACCGGCCTTCGCGTTTGAGCAGAGCAAGCGCGCGACCATAGGCGGGCGCTTTATCCGTGTTGATGAATCGTGGGATCTGCCACTTCTTCACGTTGTTGAGGATTTTACCCAGAAACCGGTATGCAGCTTTGCTGTTACGACGGGAGGAGAGATAAAAATCGACAGTGCGGCCCCGGCTGTCGACGGCCCGGTACAGATACGCCCAGCGGCCATTGACCTTCACGTAGGTTTCATCCATGTGCCACGGGCAAAGATCGGAAGGGTTACGCCAGTACCAGCGCAGCCGTTTTTCCATTTCAGGCGCATAACGCTGAACCCAGCGGTAAATCGTGGAGTGATCGACATTCACTCCGCGTTCAGCCAGCATCTCCTGCAGCTCACGGTAACTGATGCCGTATTTGCAGTACCAGCGTACGGCCCACAGAATGATGTCACGCTGAAAATGCCGGCCTTTGAATGGGTTCATGTGCAGCTCCATCAGCAAAAGGGGATGATAAGTTTATCACCACCGACTATTTGCAACAGTGCCTACGAAAGCATTGAGCGTCGATTCGCTTGTCGAACCCGATGACTATGTCATCTGCGTATCTGACCATGACCACATTGCCTGTGGCATGGCGGCGTCGCCACTGATGCGCCCACAGATCGAAGACATAGTGGAGGTAGATGTTTGCCAGCAGCGGCGAGATAACCGCACCCTGTGGGGTGCCTTCCTCCGATGCCCGCCATTCTCCTTCCTCTGAGGTCCCGGCTGTGAGCCACTTTCGTATGAGCCTGATTACCCTCTGGTCGCCGATTCTGTGTTCTATGAACCTGATTAGCCATTCATGGCTTACCTTGTCGAAGAACTGACTGATATCGGCATCCAGTACCCAGTTTACATTGGTCCGAACCAGCCCTGTGGCCAGTGCGTCCAGCGCATTGTGCTGGCTTCGCCCGGGTCTGAACCCGTATGAAAACCCCATAAAGTCATTTTCGTAGACTGCATTCAGGATCTTAACCAGCGCATACTGGACGATTTTGTCCTCCAGTGAGGCGATGCCGAGCGGGCGCTGTTTTCCATCCGCTTTCGGGATGTAGTGCCGCCTGCCGGGCTGAGCCCTGTAACTGCCCTGATGAAGCCTCCGGTGCAGATCTGCTATGTTGACCTTCAGGTTTTCGGCGTAGTCCTTCCACCTGACACCATCAACTCCGGCAGCCGCTTTCCTGCTCAGGGAGAGGAATGCGTTCTCCAGTGCCTCTGCTGTCAGGAGGTGGAACAATGCGGTAAACCGTTCTTTCTTCCGCTGCTTCGCAGCTTCCCGCACGCGTGACAGCCTCTGTGACATACTTTCCCGGCTCTGCGTCCGGCGCATGTGTGGCTGTTCCGCGTTTCCCTTGGCCCCGCTCCTTCGCTCCACTGACTCCGCTCCTTGCGGATTGTTCGCCAGCTTCGCAGCTACTATGAGCAAGTCCGACTTCTCCTCTCCGTACATCACCGGCTTCGGCTCCTCGCCTTCCCGGTGCGGGCCATCTCCGGCACTGGCAGATGGTCAGAGGGGAGATCTCCCGGTTCCCGCGTAAAGATCGTATTGACATGCCAGGGTCTCAGACCCCGCCGGGTCCATATGGCACTCGCAGTAACGCACCCTATGATGTTGCCTTCCGTAAACAGTACAACGTCGGCACCCGGGAATTTAATATACATTTCGTGGCTCAATGGCTGGCCTGTCAACACCCCTGTCAACGCTTCGCCCCATACCTCACGGTATACAACGCATGACTCAGGGACCCTGTGGATTGCTGGTCCTTCAATGGTCGGGGACTTTCACCCCTTGATCTTTACCGGTCTCCCGGCGCACACTGTATATATATACAGTTTCAAGCGAGGGGAAAATACGATGAAGTTCATTCCTGCAGTATCAGAAGCCAGCATAGTAAAAATTCCTTTGTTCACAGAGCGATGCCCTGCGGGTTTTCCGTCACCGGCTGCGGACTACACTGAGTCTGAACTGGATCTGAATGAGTACTGCATTCACCGGCGCCACTCCACCTATTTTGTCAGGGCGATTGGCAACTCAATGACTGATATTGGCCTCTATTCCGGCGATCTGATGGTCGTGGATAAAGCAGAACAGCCGCGGCACGGGGATATTGTTATCGCGGAAATTGAGGGTGAATTTACGGTAAAACGCCTGCTTCTGACGCCACGGCCGGCCTTGCAGGCGATGAACCCGGACTTCCCTTCCCTGTACCCGGATCCGGAAACGCTGCAAATTTTCGGTGTGGTGACGGCCTTCATTCATAAAACCCGGGGGACAGACTGATGTTCGCCCTGGCCGACGTCAACTCCTTCTACGCCAGTTGCGAGAGGGTTTTCAGGCCGGATTTGCGCGGAAAACCGGTCGTCGTTCTCAGTAACAACGATGGCTGCGTTATTGCCCGGAGTGCTGAAGCCAAACGGCTGGGTATAAAGATGGGAACCCCCTGGTTCCAGCTCAAAGAGGCGCAGTTTCCTGAAAAACTGTACGTTTTTTCCAGCAATTACGAGCTCTACGCTAGCCTGAGTAACCGCGTGGTCGCCCTGCTGGAGGAGCTGTCTCCCCGCGTCGAACAATACTCGATAGACGAATGTTTCCTGGATGCCCGGGGAATTGGCCAATGTATGGATCTGGAGGATTTTGGCAGGCAGTTGCGTGGGCACGTTCTCAGTGGAACCGGACTGACGATCGGTGTCGGCTGCGGCGCCACAAAAACACTGGCCAAATCGGCGCAGTGGGCGTCAAAGGAATGGCCACAATTCAGGGGGGTGCTGGCGCTGTCGCCCGATAATCCACGCAGGACGGCAAAATTACTCAGCCTGCAGCCGGTGGAAGAAATATGGGGCGTGGGGAACCGGATAGCGAAAAAGCTGCACGTTATGGGGATCACCACCGCCCTGCAGCTGTCGCTGACGAACCCCGCGTTTATCCGCAAAAACTTCAACGTAGTGCTGGAGCGCACGGTACGTGAGCTGAACGGCGAGAGTTGCATTTCACTGGAGGAAGCGCCGCCGCCGAAACAGCAGATTGTCTGCAGTCGCAGCTTCGGGCAGCGGATCACCACCTATGAAGAAATGCGCCAGGCCGTCTGCCAGTACGCCGAGCGCGCAGCAGAAAAGTTGCGAGGTGAGCGGCAGTACTGCCGGCATATCAGCATCTTCATCAAAACCTCCCCTTTTGCGGTTAATGAACCGTACTACGG
This sequence comes from Phytobacter sp. MRY16-398, assembly GCF_003925915.1. Classification (NCBI taxonomy): domain Bacteria; kingdom Pseudomonadati; phylum Pseudomonadota; class Gammaproteobacteria; order Enterobacterales; family Enterobacteriaceae; genus Phytobacter; species Phytobacter sp. MRY16-398. Next base: position 219,488 of record NZ_AP018757.1, read on the forward strand.
TAACGTGGCCACTGAGAAACTGAACACCCCTACCCGTGACACCCGGGACATTATAGCGGCAGCGGTCAGGTCTCTGGACAGGATCTGGCTCGATGGCCACCGCTACGCAAAAGCGGGGATAATGCTCAATGATTTCAGCCCGAACGGCGTTGCACAGCTGAATCTGTTCGATGACGTGCAGCCACGGCCGCACAGCGATGCGCTGATGAAGGTGCTCGACGGTATTAATCATTCCGGACTCGGGAAAGTCTGGTTTGCCGGACGGGGTATTGCGCCGGACTGGCAGATGAAACGGGAGATGCTGTCACCGGCATATACCACCCGCTGGAAGGAGCTGCCGGTTGCCCGTTTCTGACCGTTGAAATGACAGAAGGGACTTGCCGCCAGAGCTTACTTTACCGATCATACAGATGACTTGTCTCAGGGGGGAACCATGACAAACATCATTCTGTGTGATGTGACTGCCAGCGTCAGCGAACTTAAAAACGATCCGGTGGCCACCGCCAGTGCCGGCGGCGGCTACCCGGTCGCGATTATTGACCGCAACCGCCCTGTTTTTTATTGTGTGCCCGCGGCTCTGTATGAACAAATGCTCGATGCGCTGGACGAAAAAGACCTGGTGCAATTGATCACAGAACGTCAAAACCAGCCGCTGCGTGGAGTGGATCTCAATCAGTATCTGTGATGTGCTCCGGTGCGAGGAGCAAGGAATGTATTAAATCAATGTTAAGGAACAATATGGGTAGCAAAATCGCAGGTGTGGTTTTCTTATTCTTCACTGTCTGGGGAATGGCTTCAGTGATTGAATTGCAGTACTGGCGTAACGCTGATACCTATCCTGTCTGGCTGACAAAACATCTCCGGATCTCTCCCGAAAATAACGAAAAGAGCCTGATAAGGATAGGAATGGAAACCTTTGACAAGGTATGTGGTGATAACAGGGGCCTCCTTGCCGTCACCCAAAAACATAACGGTATGTTTATGCGCTGTGATGATTCCCCCGGATTTTTTTCATGGTTCAGCGGCGTTTACAAAGTCAGTTAATCAGATAACGTGTTGGACTTTCAATATGTTACCCACACGGTTATCCCCCGTTACTGTGGATAATCAATATATTGTGTCTCAGACAGCTGCTTTTTCTACCATATGTTGTGTCCCTGATATCCCCTCGGACGGCGTGACAAACGACATCACACTGGAGACGCTGATGACGGGACCATGTTCATCCAGGGTCGTAAGAACGGCCGGGACTGGTTACCGGCCGGACGAAGGACCGGCCAACGCGCAGCGGCGGCAGCTGGTTTTAAAAATGCTGGCGGAAATTTAAAATTAAGCCGCACACCCCGCGAAATTTTGCAAATTTCACTCAACATGCTTCGTTCAGATCCCAACAGAGCTTTCACCATCACCTGTAATAGCCGCCCTGCTGCGTGATTACTCCGCTCAACAGGTTGCTGGCGACAAGCCAATACCTGTTCGTGACAGGCATTGCTTAACCGTTGTCCCAAACTAATAATGTGCCGACGATGCAGGTGGGACCGTGCTCCCAGGCAGATTACCTGACCGACGATGCAGGTGGGACCGTGGTCCCAGGCAGATTACCTGACCGACGACGCAGGTGGGACCGTGGTCCCAGGCAGATAAGCTGACAGACGATGCAGGTGGGACCGTGGTCCCAGGCAGATAAGCTGACCGATGACGCAGGTGGGACCGTGGTCCCAGGCAGATTACCTGACCGATGACGCAGGTGGGACCGTGGTCCCAGACAGATAACCTGACCGATGACGCAGGTGGGACCGTGGTCCCAGTCAGATAACCTGACCGACGACGCAGGTGGGACCGTGGTCCCAGACAGATAACCTGACCGATGACGCAGGTGAGACCGTGGTCCCAGGCAGATAACCTGACAGACGATGCAGGTGGGACCGTGGTCCCAGACAGATAAGCTGACCGATGACGCAGGTGGGACCGTGGTCCCAGACAGATAAGCTGACCGATGACGCAGGTGGGACCGTGGTCCCAGGCAGATAACCTGACCGACGACGCAGGTGGGACCGTGGTCCCAGTCAGATAACCTGACCGATGACGCAGGTGGGACCGTGGTCCCAGACAGATTACCTGACCGGCGATGCAGGTGGGACCGTGGTCCCAGGCAGATAAGCTGACCGACGATGCAGGTGGGACCGTGGTCCCAGGGAGATAACCTGACCGGCGATGCAGGTGGGACCGTGGTCCAAGGCAGATAAGCTGACAGATGACGCAGGTGGGACCGTGGTCCCAGAGAGAATATTCAGGCCAGTTATGTTTTCTGGCCTGTGAGAAAGGAAATGAAGTAAAGGGAGATCACCGTAGACTAATGCGTGTCCGCATCAGACTCCTGGTTTCTCAAGCTCCTTAAGAATGGCTTCTATTTTCTCTATACACTCCGCAGGAATGCGGGACTTATCCAGGTTAAGCACCATTTTATCGCCCTTATACAATGCTGTTGCCCCTGGAGCAAACTGATGACGTGAGCTCAGATTAACTCTTGATGCGGGAGATTGTTTCAGTACGGATGTTAAAAGACTAATGACCTCTTCAGCTTCAAAGATTAGTCCCGCTTTCTTCTGATCGTGGAGAGTCTCAGCCTGCTGCTTCAGTAATTCTTCTTTATCTGCAAAAGCCTTCTGAAGGGCTTCACCTGACCGGGCAGACAGTTCTCCAGGATGTGCAAACAGGGCAACAACGGATTTAGGCAGTTTGGCCGTATTAATACAGCGGGTAATGATCTTACGTGAAATGTTTTCCGCATCGGCAAGCGCAGAAATATTTCCTGCAAACTCATTCTGCAGCCGGCTTGTATAACGCAGGCCACGTTCATAAGCACTCGTCGGCCGATAATCGTTACCCAGTCGGGACAATGCAGCCATCTGCTCATCGTCCAGTTCACCAACCAGAACGCGATAATCACTTTCCGTCAGGATTGCGGCTTTACGGCGACGGCTGCCGTCTGCAATTTCTATGACATCAGAAACCCGGCGGCCGAAAGCTGGAGTCTGCTGACCGGTCAGTAAAAATGAAGGAATGAGATCATCCAGAGCATCTTCGGTAAGTAGTTCCTGATCGCGCTCATTGCCTGACCATACGCGTGAAGCGCTCTCAACAGAGTCTCCCCGGAGCACCTCAAGGGTAAATTTTACTTCCCGTCCACTTACCGGAAGAGAGATTGCATTACCGCGGGCCATAGCACCCACGCGCGCAATTAATGAATCCACCATCGGCGCGGCCGGCGCCGGTGATGAAGTATCTTCAGTCGATTGAGTATGTGTGGTATGTCTTGGAATGACAGGAGCACGCTTCATTATCTAATCTCCCAGCGTGGTTTAATCAGACGATCAAAAATCTCATTGCAAACAGGCTCCCAGATAGAGAGGGCATTACGCCAGGCACCGGTTGAAGAACGTTGATCAATAGCCTGTTCAAAAACGGTTCTCATACGGATCTGACCTTTGCCGACTTCATCCGTTTCGCGCACAACATTTTTAAGGACCATGCTTCCCCAGGCATCCCGAATTTGTTCTTCCATCCACGGGGACTGCGAGCCATTATTATTACTGTATTTGGTAAGCAGAATACGGACATCTGGCTCGAAGCCTTTAAGATCCACGTTCTTAAGCAGGTCACGAAGCATATCGAAAAACTGCAGTGCGGAGGTGTAGTCGAACAGCTCTGCCGGAGTAGGGACAATCAGAACATCAGCAGCGCATACAACATTTATCGTACCGATACCAAGGTTGGGTGCGCTGTCGATAACTATCACGTCATAATCATGAGCGACAGTTTCAATGGCCAGACGGAGCATCAGGTGCGGGTCAGCAGGTAATTTGCCTTCGTCAAATTTCCCCATCAGCTCGGTTTCAATGCGGTGCAGTGCCAGACAGGACGGGATGATATCAAGGCCAGGCCAGCAGGTGGGCTTTATAGCGTAGCTGGCGTCATCCTTTTCCCCAAGATAAAAGGGCAGGAGAGTGTCCTCAGCATGAATATGAAGATCGGGCACCCATCCGTGATACATAGAAGCAGTTCCCTGTGGGTCATTGCCTTCAACAAGCAGAACACGGAGTCCTTTCAGAGCAAGATCCTGAGCCAGGTGAACGGATACTGAGGTTTTGTAAACACCACCTTTGTGAGCTGCAACGCCAATCACCGGCGGAAACGCATCTTCAGCACGGCGCAGTCGTGTACCAAATACATCCCGCATGTGATTGATTTGTTCGATGGTATAACCAACGCGTTGCTCAACTCTCCCACGGGTTTCCATATCAGGGTGCGGCAGCCGGCCAGCTTTCTCGGCATCCCTGATAGCCTGAGATGACACGCCAACTAAATCTGCCGCTTCACCAATCCTCCAGCGCCGGGTTATTTTCCGGGCTTCCGGACTGTCATCATTAAACTGTGCAATGGCGATTGCTTTCGTCATTTCATGACCAGCACTTATGCACTGGTTGAGTGTATCCATGAGTCCCATACTGAACATCCTTTAATCATCACTTTGCATTATTTTATTAAATCTTGGAATTCATTGCAAAGCAACAATAAAATCGCAAAGTACACGAAAAAGTGCAAAGTGAACCACATTGGGTAATGAAAGAACGCAGGGGATTACAAAAGAGTACATACCGCAGGCAATATTAATCACTGCCGCTCGCCGCAGTAAGCGATCTCACACAGTGAGAAAGCGGCGAGGAAGCGGAAAATCACAGAATTCACAGATTGCACGTACGTCGGGTTGCTAAAGATGGCTCGGGATCAGCCAGTAATAATGAAATTGACTGCGGTATGTAATATATTGACTATGGTATGATGCTTACCGCATCTGTGTCGAGGAAGAGGAAAGACGACTCAGCATACCGCAGTCAATGTTTCATTGTTGTACCTGTAGATCTCAATCTTCCAGAGCGTATTCAGGAAAATAAGGCCAGGGTTCTGGATATCTGGTGTGGCGCTTCCGGGCTTGTATCTGGGTTATTCATGGTCTCGATCCAATAATTGATCCCAAGGAGATCATAATGAGATCC